>CALXFI010000015.1 GCA_944387535.1 uncultured Clostridia bacterium
ACTAACATTTTAAATGATTTTTAATTATGTGTCTATATTTTTATGTTACTAACGTGCATTTAATTATACAATATTCAAATTTTTTCAAGAATAAAATCTCTACTGAAACTTCTTAATCCTTTTAATCATATTATGTATAGAAGGACTCTTTCCTTTAGAAAGGAGGTTTTTAAATGTTTAAGAAATCAAAATTTATAAATATTTCTCTTACATCTTTTTTAATTATGCTTTTCCTTTTTTATCTTTCTATTCCTGTTTTGGCATTTGAACCTTCCAGTGATATTATTTATCCAGGAATAGATGTTAGTTCTTGGCAAGGAAATATTAATTTTACGAGTGTAAAAAATGATGGAATAGATATTGTATATATAAAATCTAGTGAAGGTCAAAACTATATTGATCCTTATTTTGAACAAAATTATCAAAATGCAAAGGCTAATGGTTTGAAAGTAGGTTTTTATCATTACGTTACAGCAAGAAATATAGAACAAGCAAAATTAGAAGCTAACTTTTTTGCAAAAGTAATTAGTGGTAAAGAACCAGATTGTAAGTTAGCAATGGATTTTGAAGCTTTTGGTAATCTATCCATAAATGAAATTAACGAAATTTCAAAAGTTTTCTTAGAAACCTTACAAGAAACTACTAATAAGGAAGTCTTAATTTACAGTAATAGCTACACCGCAAGAACTATTTTAAGCAAAGCTTTAACAATTTATCCACTTTGGGTTGCAAATTATGGTGTAAGTGAGCCAGGAGGAAATGACAAGTGGTCTACTTGGGTAGGATGGCAATATACAAGTACTGGAAGAGTTTCCGGTATTTTAGGTAATGTTGATAGAAACCAATTTACTGATGGTGTTCTTCTTTCTGACACCTTACCTATCCCAACTCCTGAAACTCCTACTAATCCAGAACAACCTACACAAACTGATACTATTATA
Source organism: uncultured Clostridia bacterium (assembly GCA_944387535.1). Taxonomy (GTDB): domain Bacteria; phylum Bacillota; class Clostridia; order TANB77; family CAG-508; genus CAG-269. The sequence continues at coordinate 942 of CALXFI010000015.1, forward strand.
TATACAGTAAAGTCTGGCGATACTTTAAGTGAAATTGCTAGAAATTATGGAACTACCGTAACTTCTATTGTTGCATTAAATCCAAATATTTCCAACCCTAATTTAATCTATCCTGGTCAACAACTTACAATAAGAACAACTTCAGCAAATAACAATATTAATAATTCTTCATCTACAATTTATACTGTAGTTAAAGGAGATACTTTAAGTGAAATTGCAAGAGATTACAATACCACTGTTTCTCATTTAGTTACTTTAAATAATATAAGTAACCCAGACTTAATATACCCAGGACAAAGAATTATTATTTCTAGAACTACATCAAATAATTTAGGTAATGAATGTGGAAAAATTTTATATACTATAAGAAGAGGAAATACTTTAAGTCAAATTGCAAAAGATTACAACACCACAGTTAATGAAATTGCTACATTAAACAATATTTCAAATCCAGATCTTATTTATGCTGGAAATATAATTAGAATTCCTAATCCTAACTGTAAGAAATAAATAGAAATGAAAGTTCTAAAGCTTTAGAAAAACCTATAGAAGCAGAAATAATTTTCTGTCTCTATAGGTTAGAAATATTTTTATTAATACCCTTAGTTTTTTATATATTAAAAATGATTTTTATTTTTTTATTTACAAAATAGCACCTATTATTCCTGCTTCATTTCCAAGTACTGCTGTTTGAATATTTATTTCCTTTCGAGGATTAAATAATAAATTTTTTGTAAGTAATTCTTTCTTTAAGTCTTCTAGTAATACTTCTTCAAAATATACAAAACTTCCGCCAATTCCAACCGCTTCTGGTTCAAATATATTTACTAAATTAGATATTCCTAAAGCTAAATTTTCTATAAATTCTTTTTTTACTTTTTGAATTATTTTGTAATTCTTATCTTCTTTATTTGTATTTTTTATTAAAGCTAGCAGTTCTTTTCCACTTACACTTTCGTCAAAACCTAAAGCTTTTCTTAAATTGTTTTTAAAGGCTTTCATTGAAGCATATTTTTCAAAGCAACCTTTTTTACCACAATTACATTCTAAGCCATCTTTTTCAATTACCATATGTCCTATTTCACAACCTGGTAAATCTCCTGTATCTAAAAGTTTATTATTAATAATAACGGCTCCACCTATTCCTGTTCCAAGAGTTAAAAATAAAATTCTTTTATATTGTTTTAATGAACCATATGTACTTTCTGCTATCGCTGCACATTTTGCATCATTTCTAATTTTTATTGGTAAATCTATTCTCTTTTTTAATTCTTCTACTATTTTATAATTTTTTAAACCTAAATTTACTGATTTTATTACTTCCTCTTTTGTGACAGTTCCAGGTATTGCTATTCCTATTTCTGTTATTTTATACTCTTTACTAAATTTTTCTTTTGCTTCTACAATAGTGTTTTCAATTACTTTTTTTACTTCTTTTGTTACTATTCCTTTTAGTTTTTTCTCTATTTTTTCTAAAATTTTCCCATCTTTATCTACAACACCTATTGCTATATGACTTCCACCTAAATCTATCCCAATCTTATATTCTGAATTTTTCTTAGACTTTTCCATTTTCTCCTCTTTTCTTCTATATTATTTTTTTAAATATTTTGCTATTTTCTCTTTATAATTTTTTAAACTTTCTTTCTTTTCTTCTATCTGTTTTTCGTATAATTGTTCCAACTTTTTTATTTCTTCTTTAGATAATTCTTCTTCCTTTATTTCTCCTCTTTCATACTTTTTTTGTAATTCTAATATATCCTCCATTTAACGTTCCTCTCCATCTAATACACTTTCACCTTGTTGTGGTCTTTCTTTTCCTTCTTGTCTTTCTACTTCTTCTAATAATTCTTTTGCTTTTTCTTCCTTATCGTCTAGTTCTTTCTTTTTTCTTTTCAAAGTCTCTAATCTACTTTTACCTTTTGTTTTTCTCTTTACATTTCTTTCTTTCCAAACCATTCCATGCTCTTCTGCTTTTCTAATTATATCTTCTGATAATTCTCCTTCTCTATATAATCTTCTTAAATAATGTTTAGCTTCTCCCAATTTTCTTTCTTCTTCTGTTAAATTTTTTCCTCTCGTTTTTATTTTTCCTATATTAAAACCAGAATTAACCAAAACATTTAATGCTTTAATTCCTTTTATTTTAGAGCTATTCCAAACCATCCCATGCTCTTCTGCCTGCCTAATTATATCTTCTGATAATTCTCCTTCTCTATATAATCTTTTTAGATAATGTTTTATTTCTCCTAATCTTCTTTCTTCTTCTGTCAAATTTTTTCCTCTTTGTCTTATACTTCCTATATCCAAACCTGATCTAATTAAATCTTTTAATGCTTTTTCTCCTCTATCCTTTTTATCCCAAATCATTCCATTTGCTTCTGCTTGTCTAATTATATCTTCTGATAATTTTCCTTTTTTATATAATACTCTTAAATAATGTTTAGCTTTTCTTATTTTTCTTTCTTCTTCTGTTAAATCTTTTTTACCTTGTTTTGTTTCTCCTCCTTCTGCATTTGCCTCTATCAAAACATTTAATGATTTTCTTCCTTTTACTTTTTCGTTCCAAACCATTCCATGTGCTTCTAATAGTTTTATCTGCTCTTCAGTTAATCTTCCATCTATATAAGCTCTTTTTAAACTATTTTTTATTTCTACCAAATACATTTCTTCTTCTGTGCAACCTTTTTTTCTTTCTATTAACCTAATATCTCCATGATTTATTAATATTTGTATTTTTTCATCAATACTTATCCCTTTTCTACTACTATTTTTTTTCTTTTCATTTACCATATAACAATCCTTTCTGGAAAAAGACAAAAAAGCCCCGTCACTCTTTGTCTAAGTCAAAAATAGGAAAAAAGAGTTTTCTCCTTTTTCCCATTTCTTTTCTTATACCCCATAAGCTGAGAATAAGAAGTTTCCCATATAAACTTGTACACAAGGTACTAACACAACTAATACGAAGAAAATTAATACTACACCCACAATTGCATAAACAATTTGTGGTAAAGTCTTCATAATTTTTTCCATGATATTGTCAATATCTATTTGCATATATTCAACTAATTTTTCCATCATTTCTGCTAAATCTGTTTGCATACCAATTTTTAGCATCTCTGTAATCATTGGTTTTGCTAAACCTGATTTTTCAAAAGGCTCTATCCATGATTCACCAATTAATATATTATTTAAAGATGTTTCGATAATTGATAACATAACTAAATTTTTAACAACGTTTTTACTTACATCTAATGCTTCCTGAATTCTCATACCATTTTGTAAGTTAAGTAGCATAGCTTTCATTAACCTTGTAAAATCTAAAGCAAATATCAAATCTCCAAATACAGGCATTTTATATTTAAAGTAATGGAAATTATATTTACCTTTCGGCGTATGAACATAGAATACTACCGCAGCAACAATAATTATTAATACCAGAGTCGGTATATACCAATATTCTAATGCCGTATTTACAAACTGCTGGAACCATAATGTTATTGCCGGTAATTGATCTGTAGTTCCAACTGCATCATATACACTTTGAATTGCAGGTATTGCAAATAAAGTTCCTACTAATAGCATTACAATTAATAAAACAAATTGTATAATATTTGGTATTAATATAGATCTTAATTTTCTATTCAAACCTTCCGTATCATCTAAGTATCTTACTGCTTGGTGTAAAGAGTTTGTAAGTGAACCAGACAATTCTCCAACTTTTATCATATTAACATAAATGTATGGAAATACATTAGAATAATATTCCATTGTAGTATACATATATTCTCCAGCTTCTACACCGGCTAATATATCTTCTAGAATACCTCTAAGTGATACGTTTTCTGTACTTTCAATAATAGTATTTAATGCATGTATATTATTGAAGTTTGCTTTCTTTAATAGATAAAAGTCTTCTGTAAATACAACTAAATCTCTTTGTGTTATTTTTTCTGTTCTTGCAAAATATAAATTTATTTTTTCTTTTGTTGATAATGTTTTTGCCTTATCTGCCGTAAGTTGTGTTGTATTTACATTTTTCATAATTTCACGAATGTCTGTTATATTTCTTTTTTGCTTTTTAGGAGCATTTTTAGATCTATATGACACTTGCTCTATTGATATTGGAAGTAAATTATTATTTTTTAAAGATCTTATAAGGTATTGCTTACTTGCTGACTCTACTTTATTTCTTACAATTACTCCTGTCTTTGTCACTGCCTTATACATATATGTTGGCATGAGCTTATTCCTCCTTTAGTTTATTTTCCTCTTTTTATTTTTAATTGCATGATTGTCCTATTTAATGTTTCTATGTTCTTTTCTTCTAGTTGTGATTTTGCCTGCTCTAGTGTTATTCTATCATCTACAAATAGTTCTGCTAAAGAATTTATTAAACCTATACTTCCTTTTTCAAGGCTACTTTGTATTGCATCTTCTATTTCTGATACGCTTAATTTTTCTTTACGAATAAGACCTGCAACAATATTATCTACAACCATAACTTCTGGAACTAATACTAGTTTTCCATCTGTTCCTTTTAACAATCTTTGAGATACAACTAGTTTTAATAATGATGATAATAGGTATTTTATACTTGCTTGATCTCTTACTTCATAGAAGTTTATCATTCTATCTATTGTCTCAGCGCAAGATTTTGTATGAAGTGTACCTATAACTAAGTGTCCTGATTCTGCTGTTTCTATTGCTGCTTCCATTGTTACTTTATCACGAATCTCTCCTATTACTAAAATATCGCAGTCTTCTCTTAAAGAGTTCTTAACACCATCACTATATGTTAGAATATCTCTTCCTTTTCCTACTTCTTTTTGTACTATTAATGATTTTTTAGAACGATGTTTATATTCTATTGGGCTCTCAAGTGTTAATATTTTTTTATTTTGTGTTTCATTAATGTGATTTATTAAAGCATTTAATGTTGTTGTTTTACCAGAGTTTGTTTTTCCTGTAACTAAGATTAATCCTTGTGGCTGGTATGTCATCCTTCTTACTATATCAGGAACTCCTAAAGATTCGTAAGTTGGTAATTCATTTTTTATTAATCTTAATGTACAAATTGGTATATCATCTGATAAAGATATATTTACTCTTAAACGTATATCTCTATATTCATATGACATATCTAGTTTTTTTGTTGTATTAAAAACTTCGTCTTTATCAACATTTCCTTTAACTAAATAATCATATACTTCAAACATATCTTCTGGTGTTAATATTTTGCTTCCCTTTACAGGTATTAAATCTCTTGCAATTCTTAGCATTGGTTTATTATTAGAGATTAAATGGACATCAGAAGCATCAAGACGTATTGCCTCATCTAATATCTTATCTAAATTCATAACTTTTTCCTCCTTCGTATTAATAAATTAGTAATTTTTTATTCAATTCATCTAAATTTGTCTGTCCTTCAATTACCTTTTTTATTCCGTCTACTACTAATGGCTTATATCCTTGTTTTACTGCTTCTTGTCTTATTTCAATACTAGTTTTTCCATTCATTATTTCTGATCTTATTTCATCTGATATATTTAATATTTCAAATATTCCAAATCTATCAAAATATCCAGTATTATTACAATGTTTACATCCTACAGCATCATAAGTTACTCCAGATGTATCAAATTCCACTCCATATTTTTTTCCTATTCCCTCAATTATCTTTTTCTCTTCTCCTGTAAATTTTCTTTCATGTCTACATTTAGGACATAATTTCCTTACTAATCTTTGTGAAAATACCGTTGCTAAAGTACTTGATATATCATAATCAGAAAGTCCCATTTTTCTAAGTCTTGTTATTACTTCTAAGCTATCTACTGTGTGTATTGTTGACAATACATAATGACCTGTTTGTCCAGCTTGTATTGCTATTTCTGCTGTTTCTTTATCACGAATTTCACCAACTAATATAATATCAGGGTCTTGTCTTAATACCGTTCTTAAAGAACTTGCAAATGTTATTTTCGGATCTATTTCTATCTGGTTTAAACCTTCTATTCTTATTTCTACTGGTTCCTCGATTGTTGTTATATTTATCTCTGGTTTATTTAGATAATCTATTATACTATATAAACTTGTTGTTTTACCTTCTCCTGTTGGAGCTGCAATTATTGTTATACTATTTTTCTTATTAATACTTTTCTTTAATTTTTTCTCTGTTTCTGGTATTCCTAAATCAAATAGATTTCTTATATTCATATCTTTCTTTAGTAATCTTAAAACAAATTTTTCTCCATATACATTTGGCTGTGAAGAAACACGTATATTATAATCCTCATACATTAATATCCTACCATCTTGTGCTTCTTGTTTCTCTTGATGCATATTTGATATTGCTTTTAATCTACCTATTATTTGGCTTTGTTTTGATTTATCTATATTTGCCGCTGTGAATAATTCCCCATCTATTCTGTATCTTACTCTTACTTTGTTTTGCATAGGCTCAATGTGAATATCACTTGCTCTTCTTTCCATTCCAGTTTTTATAATACTATCTACTAGAGCTGTAATAGAATCATCTCTTCCAGCATTATTTAAATTATCTGTTGCTATTCCTTCATATGACTCTAATATTCTATCAATATCAGGTTCAAAAGTAATATAGCTTTCCATAACTAAGCCTTTATTTAGCATAAGTAAGCGCACTGCTTCCATTGCTCTAGTATTTACAGTATTTGCAAAACATACTTTAATTTTTCCAGCTTCAACAGCAAAAGGAATTGCTTTATTTTTCTTCGCAATGTCTAGTGACATATAATCTGTAACTTTTAATTTTATTGTTCTATTATTTAACAAAATTCCTTTAGTTCCTAAAATATCACCCATTGCTTCTATTAATTTTCGTGCATCACACACATCTAAGATATATAAAATATCTCCTATTTTTCTATTTGGATGCTGTCTTTGATAATCTAAAGCTCTTGCAATGTCTTCTTCTGTTACTATTCCCCTTTTTACTAATTCGACACCTATAGGTTGTCTTCTTCTCATTTCCATAAGCTTTCTTCCTTTCTTTTGTATTTAATTTTTTATATTTTTATTCTAATGTATAAGTAGTTGTCCTGTCTTGGCTTCCTGCTTTAAATTCAACAGTTACAACTGTTTTTCCATTTTTTTCTGATTGTGAGAATGTACATGAATCTATATCCCAACATATTTTTACTTGGTTTCTGTATATTCCTCTATTTTCAGGTATAAATGAATATTGTACATTATTATCAAATACAATATAGTTATCTTGACAATCTGTTATTTGTACTCCTTTATGATTTACCTCTTCTGTAAAATAGCTATTAAATGCTGTATATTCTGCTATTGGGTCGTTATAAAAGTTTGCATCACGAAGACTTTTCATAAATGTTCCTGTAACTACTGCAATTATTCCTACTACAATTGTCATAACAAAAACATATACAATTAATGAAACTAGTGTTATTCCTTTTTGTGATTTCATTTATTCGTTCTCCTTTGAAACTATTGTTGATAATTCAACAGATTGTTCTTTTGCTTGAAACATGTAAGATATTTTTACAGTTACTCTTTTTACGACGTCTGGAATTATTTCTTCATTTTCTTCAGTATTTTCATTATCTGTATTTTCTTTTATATCTGCATAATCTTCTACTGTAATTGTTCTAAAAAAACCTTCTTCATTTTCTATTGGTTCATTTTCACATACTACATTATTTCCATTTGCTTTACTCATTCCTTTATATGTTTCAATTCCATTATTTTTTACTTGTTCTATTTCATTTATTGCAATATATGTTGCATCACTTCTTAAAGATATTTCTTTTGATTTACTATTTACTTGTGCAATTAATGCGGCAATTAATGATACAAATATAAATACTATCACAACAGATATCGAAATATCTATACCAGTAAATCCTCTTTCGCTTCGTATTTTCATGCTTTTCTCCTTTATATAATATAATAATTATAAATTAGTATTAATATAAATATTATAACATTTGATGCTCCTAAGTAAAATCCTATACTAATTTCACCTGATATTTGTTTATCTGTTTTTCTATTTTTATTCATTTTATTTCTTAATTTATATATTAGTATATAAATTGCCATTGCAAGTAATGTTATTATTATTGAATTCGCTGTTACATATTCTCCAGTAAATACACACATTGTAACTAGCATAAATAATATTCCAATTAAATAAGTACTTTTAGCAAATTTCTTTAATGTCATTGTATCAAATAGTAAAATTAGTATGTACAAAACTAGATATATACCATATCTATATATATTAGCTCCTTCTACTATGCATAGATATGACATATACATAATTGATATTGCTATTCCATAGATATTAACATATTTGTCCATTTTTCTATTTTCTTTATCTATTCCACATATTATTATTATATACGTTAAATACAGTACTATAAAGCAATATTCTGCTACTTTTGTTAAGGTTAAATTTTCGAAATTCAATCCCATAAAGTATGCAACTACCACAAATAGTACTCCTGACAATACTTCTAATATTAAATATCTTGGTCTTATCTTTTGTTTGCAATATCTACATTTTCCACCTAAAAATATATAACTAAATATTGGAAACAAATCTAATAACCCTAATTTATGATTACAATTAGGACAATAAGAATGTGTATGAGTTATATCTTGTCTTTTTGGTATTCTATATACTGCTAAAGTATAAAAGCTTCCAAATAAACTTCCTATTATAAATATTATGATATAAAAATATGTTTCCATTTTTCTCCCTTTTATTAATTTAGCCATACACACATAGTGTGCGTATGGCTTTATATTTATTTACTTTATTTTCTTTAGTTCCTAGCCGCCTGAATTTTCATTATTTGTGTTATTTCCAGATCCTCCACCTGTTGTCTTTAAATCATCCCATTCAATTGATCCATCAGTTTGTATATTTCCTTTTACTTGAGTACCATCTTGTTTTAATGGTTTTAAAGTTATTGTGCTACCTGAGACACTATAGTATGTTGCATTAGCTTTGCTTGGTAATTGTTCTTCAACATATTCATTAACTTCTTGTCCTCTAACTGTTGTATTATTTTTTACATATTTTTGCTCATAATAATCTGATATTAATGTGCTTACGTCTAATCCTGCCATTTCTCTTGCTTCAGCAACTTGTGTCTCAGCTCCAGCTCTTGAAGCTTGGTTTAATATACCATTTTGTCCTGTTACCATAGCAATTGATACACCTGCTAAGATTAATAGAACGATAATTGTTATAACTAAAGCAATTAAAGTAATACCTTTATTATTCTTTAACATTTTTATCCTCCCATAAAAATTAATATTATCAAATTTTCTTGTGGTCCTTATTAGGCTGTCCAATCTATTGAACCGTCTGCTTGTATTGTTCCAGTTATTTGTACTCCATTTTCTGGTAATGGAATAATAGTTATAGTATCATCCTCAATTGTATATTTATCTGGATGTTCTGATGTAAGTGTAAGTTGACCACCAGTTATAGCTCCGGCAATGTTATTTGTATTGATTGATGTGTTTTTGTTTACATATCTTTCTTCATAAGCTGCTGCAACTGCAGAACTTACTTGAACTCCAGCTAATTCTTTTGCTTCAGCAACTTGTGTTTGAGCTCCTGCTCTAGACGCTTGGTTTAATATACCATTTTGTCCTGTTACCATTGCTATAGATACACCTGCTAATATTAATAGAACTATGATAGTAATAACTAAAGCAATAAGTGTAATACCTTTGTTATTTCTCATTTGTTTTTCCCCCCTTTGTCTTTGGATTTAATTTATTTTGAATCATACTTATTTATATAAGTATAACGTTAATAACTTAATTTATTTAGTTCCTGTGTTTTGGAAGAAATGTCCTCCACTTGATGAATCATCATCTGTATTAGTTGTTGATCCACTATTTGTGCTTGATGATGAACCTGATGTTGAACTATTTCCATTTGAGCTACTTCCACTTGAACTTGTTCCACCTGTTGAAGAATTACTTTCAGTTGGATTTTCTGCTGTCGTTTCATATGATGAAAATGGGTTTGCTTTCCCTGGTACGTAGTCCTGAACTCTTCTATAATTGCTTAAATCATCTGAATTAATTTCATATGTCATAATTATTTGACTATCATCTACATCACTACTTGAAGCTAATTCTTTTTTTACATTTTGTGGTGTAGCATAAGCTACCTCATTTGGTATTGTCTTATTTACAGGAACATATTCATATAATAAAATTCCTAAAACTAACATGATAGCCAAACATAGCAATAATACAATAATTATTTCTTTTATAACTGACTTTGCCATATTGTTCTTCCTTTCTATTTACTATTCAACAACACTTACAGTACTGTTTGAAGTATTTGTATTGCTTGTATTATTTGTGTTTGCTGTATTTGTGCTATTTGTATTGTTTGTATTATTAGTGTTTGCACTGTTTGTATTGTCTGTAACTTGTACAGTAGTATTTAATGATGATATTTCTGCAATAGCAATATCTTTACATATAAATGTTGCTTGTAAATCTGAGCCAGATGGAATCATTTTAAATTCCTCTATCTTAAATCCTAAAGTACTGTCATTTTCAATAGCTGATATAAAATCTGTTATTGAAATATAACTTCCTGTTGCTGTAAATCTTAGATTATAAGTATCTTTAGCTCCACTACTACTTGGTAATACATCCATTTGCATTACAACACCTTGACTAGTTGCATGATTTCCTAATCTTACCCATAATGTTTCTATTTCATATCTTTCAAGTTGAGCTGCTGCTTGAACCTCTCCATCAGTGCTAACAGTTGTCATATCTTCATAATTCTTTTTTTCCTGTTCAAGTTTTTTAGCATTTGTATCTACATCGCTTACAGCTTCTTCATAAGTTTTCTCAGCAAGTACAGTTGCTTGTTGGATTTTTTTATTAAGTGCTTCGCTTTTAGTTTGAATTCCTCCAATTCCAAGTACTTCCACGCTGCCTATACTTACCCCTTTAACAAAAATGAAAATAGAAAGCGCTAATAGTAATGCAATTAGAATTAAAATTAATAATTTTTTCATGGTAAGTCTCCTTCTATTTTTATTGTAACAACACCACCGTCTTTTTGTCCTGACGTAGATGTTACATTATTTAAAATAACATCTGTTTTTAATCTTGCTACAAAATATCCTAATTGTTCGTATTTATTTGATTGTGCATTAATAACAACATGTGTTCCTGTGTCATTTTCAATTGATGTTAATTGTACATTTTCTGGTATTACTGACATTATTTGATTTAACAAATTAGGAATAGCATTTCTTGTTCTATTTCTATCTGTTAATCTGTCATTAGCATCTTGTAAATTTTGTATCATTGTTGTATATTCGTTTATTTTTGTTTTTATTTTTTCATTATCTTTATTAGCTAATTCTATTTGACTATTAGTATTTGCAATTGAATCTGTGGCTTCTATATCTTTTTGTTCCATTTGATAATTTAGTAATCCAGAAAATCCGCTGTAAATTACTACTAATAAGAATAAAGCAACTGCAACTCTAATCAAACCTTTTTCTGTTGTATCTAATTTTTGTCCTAAATCCCATGTGAAAAGTCCGCCTAAATTTCTTTGTTGTTTTTTAGTTTTATCAGGATTAACATCTATTTTTAGCCAATTTGGTATTTCATCTGAAAATGTTTTCTTTTTAAAGTTCATTCCAGAAATACCTTCTCCAAGTCCCATTAATCCTATAGAAATAGCTGAGTTTACTTCTATATAATCTTTTATACTAATATCTCTTGTTTTTTGTACAAAATATGGTTTTAAAATTTCACATTCTGTATCTTGTAAATATTCTTGGAAGTATAAATCTATATTATTTACAAGAGCTGCTGTACCAGTAATATATACTTTTTCTATTTTATCTGGATAACTATTTATTATCTTATTTACTTGAGTTACTATATTATATATTGTAGGCATTATATCTTGTAAATAAGCTTGTTCCTCATTTTGTAATTCTTTTCCTTCTGAAGTATAAATAGTAGTATTTTTACATATCTCATAAGATTTTGAATATGAATTTTCTTTTAAGTTAATCTTAGATAATATGTCTCTACTTCCTTCTTCTAAGACATCTATATTAAAGATTTTTCCATCCATAATTGTTGTTATTATAGTATCTGATTCTATATTAACAATTAAGCAATTTTCATCTTTTCTTACTTGAATTAAGTTTGGAATTGACATTGAAATAGGAGAAATATTAGCTAAATGATATCCATCTATTTCTTGTATTCTTTTATTTAATTCAATCTTATTATCAGCAATATGAATAATCTTGATTTTATCTTTGTCTAGTTGACTATCTACAACAGCAAATCTCGTTTCAAACACATTTGGATTATATCCTTTATCAGCGCAATAAGACTCAAACTCTGTTCTTATTGCTTTTTGTAAATCACTTTTTGTAAGTAATGCAAACATATCAAAATAATTATACATTTCTTCAGACAAATTTACACTTATTGGAGTCTTTTGACTATATGTTTCTTCAATTACTTGTGATATTGCATCTCCTAATTTGTCAAAAAACTTTATTCCAAATGATTCTACTTTTATCTTGTCATGATCTTTTGTTACTTTTGCATATTTAATTAAATGTTCTTCTATATATAGTCCTAGGCAACTTGACATCTTTTTCTCCTTTTTTCTGTTTATTTTTATTTTTTGCATTTGTAAAAAAATCATACTAGAATATATTTTACATTATTCTATTTTTTTCTTGTCATCTAAACTCAAATACAGTTATATTTTATCGTTATTTGGTAAAAAGTCAATACATTTAACGTAACCGTAATATAAATGTAATATTTTTGTAACAATACTACCTATTACCTTTTTTTACCAGCTTACAGATAAAAAATCCGTCTGTTTTTTCATTTTGGTATACTTCTAGGAATTTATCATCTACTAAATAATAAAAAAAGAAAGTATCTTCTATTTTTTCTTTTAAAATTTTATCTATTTTTACTATTTCAAAATTAGAATTTTCATTTAAAAATTTCAAAATAATATATCTATTTTCTTTTTTAAAAATACTACATGTAGAATAAACTAATTCTCCACCTTCTTTTAAATATTTAGAACATGTATTTAATATATTAAATTGTAACTTTGATATTTCTTCTATATCTTCCTTTTTCTTTTGCCATTTTATATCTGGTTTTCTTCTTAACACCCCAATCCCTAAGCATGGAACATCTAAAAGTATTTTATCAAATTTATTTTTATATTCTTCTTTATATATAGTTGCATCTTCTACTTTTGTACTTATTATTTTAATACCTAATCTTTTACTGTTTTCATCTACTAACTTTGTTCTATGCTCATGAATATCCCAAGCATCTATCTTTCCTTTATTCTTCATTATTTCTGCTAAGTATGTAGTCTTTCCTCCTGGACTGCTACATGCGTCTAAAATTTCTTCATCTTGTTTTGGATTTAATATTAATGAAGTTAGGCCTGCCGCTTCGTCTTGAACTGTAAACAATCCATTTTTAAAACTTTCCAAATTTTCTAGGCCACTTGCTCTTTCCAAAATAAGAAAATCTTTTAATATTCCATCTTTATTTTTTATTCCTTCCTTATTTAAAATTTCTTTTAATTCTTCTTTAGTAGTTTTTAAATTATTTACTCTAATAGAAACCTTTGGTCTTATATTAGAGTTTTTACAAATTTCTAATATTTTATTATTATCAATTCCCTCTTCTTTAAATTCTTCAATTATCCATTTTGGCATAGAAGTTGTTTTAGAAATTCTTTCTAGTTCGTCTTTTTCATTAAATAGTTCTTTATAATCATCTTTACTTATATTTCTAAGTATTGCATTTACAAAACCAATACTACCTTTATTTCCATATCTTTTAGCTAGATTTACACCTTCATTTACAGCTGCTGATTTTGGCACCTTTTCTAAAAATATTATTTGGTAAATTGATTCTCTTAGTATATTTAAAATCCATGATGATATTTTCTTTATTTTAATTTTTGAATGCAATTTTATTATTTCATCAATAGTTAGCTTCCAAGTTGTTACTCCATATACAATTTCAGATATTAAACTAATATCTTTCTTATTTAATATGTCTTTATTTTTATTTATCATTTCGTTTAATGAAATATTAGAATACGCTTCATCTTTATCAATTTTATAAAGCACTTTTAATGCTACCTCTCTTGCTTTATCTATCATATATAAATCTCTCCTTTTAATTTTCCCCATTTTTTTTAATTATATAATTTTTGTTTTTTATTTTCTACTATTTTTGTATAATTTTTCTTTTATTTGGAGAAGATATTTTTAAAAGTTCTTATTTGGGAGGTTTAATATGGATATAAAAAAACATTTAATGATTACAGGAAACTCTACTATTTCTTGGAAAGATGCAATTGTTAAAGCAATAGCAGAAGCATCTAAAACTATTGATTATTTGTCAGATGTAAAAATTATAGAACAAAGAGCTGTAATTGATGGTGGCAAAATTTCTGAATATTTTGTTGACTTAGATTTAAGCTTTGTAATCGATTTAAATCGTAAAGATAATTAAGGAGGTATTTTATGGATCCTTTAGAAAGTAAAAAAACTTATCAAGACTATGTTGATAAAAAATCTCCTAATTCAAAAATTTTAAAAAATTGTTTTAATGCTTTTTGGGTTGGCGGATTAATTTGCACAATAGGACAAGTTATTCTTAATATATGTAAAGAACGTGGTTTTGATACACAAACTTCTGGTACAATTGTTTCCATTTTATTAATTGGTATTTCTGCATTTTTAACAGGTCTTAATTTATTTAATAAAATAGGAAAATTTGCAGGAGCAGGTTCTCTAATTCCAATTACTGGATTTGCTAATTCTATCGTTTCTCCTGCTATGGAATATAAATCAGAAGGATATGTTATGGGTGTTGGTGGAAAAATGTTTACAGTTGCAGGACCTGTTTTAGTTTTTGGTATTTCTGCTTCTATCTTAGTTGGAATTATTTACTTAATATTCAACACTCAAAGTGTAACATTAGTTTGAGACAATAAGGGACGGGGCTTTTTTGTCTCATTTTATAAAATAATATTAATTTGAGACCAAAAAGCCCGTTCCTCTTTGTCTCAAGTTAGGAGATGATTTTTTGGAAAAGTTAGGTAAACAAACTATTAAATTTGATAACCCTCCTACAATTTTAGAGTGTAGTAGTATTGTTGGCCCTAAGGAAGCTCAAGGCCCTCTTGCTAAATATTTTGATCAAACTTTAGAAGATGAATTTTGGGGTGAAAAATCTTGGGAAAAGGCTGAAAGTAAAATAATAAAAGAAGCCACTAATATGGTTATTTCTAAATCTGGAATCAGTTCACAAGATATCGACTGTGTCTTTGCAGGTGATTTATTAAACCAATGTATTTCTTCTAGCTTTGGTCTAAGGGAAATTAATCTTCCTTTTTTTGGTGTTTTTGGTGCTTGTTCTACTTTTGTTGAGTCTTTAAGTTTAGGAGCTATTTGTACAGAAGGTTTTGCAAAACATGTTTTATGTGCTACTTCTAGTCATTTTTGTAGTGCTGAAAAGCAATTCAGATTTCCTCTAGAGTTAGGAAATCAAAGGCCTCCTTCTAGTCAATGGACTGTAACTGGAAGTGGAGCGGCTATTTTATCAAAAGAAGGAAATGGGCCTTATATTACTCATATTACTCCTGGTAAAATTGTTGACATGGGTATCAAGGATGCAAATAACATGGGTGCCGCAATGGCTCCAGCTTTTGCTGATACTTTAATTACACATTTTACTGATACTGGTAGGAGCCCAAATTATTATGATGCAATAATTAGTGGTGATTTAGGTCATATTGGTAAAGAAATTGCAATTGATATTGCTAAATCTAAAGGTTACAATATTAAATCCAATTACAATGATTGTGGAGTTCTTATTTTTGATAAAAATTCACAAGATACTCATTCTGGTGGTAGCGGTTGTGCCTGCTGTGCTACTGTATTTTCTGGTTATTTATTTAAACAATTAAGAGAAAAGAAATTGAAAAAAATACTTTTAATCGCTACAGGTGCTTTAATGAATTCCACAAGCTCTCAACAAGGTGAGAGTATCCCTGGTATTGCTCATGCGATAAGTATTGAACTTTAATTTAGTTACACAAGATACAAATATACGGATATACGAATTACAAGTATTATAAAAGGAGGACATTCTTATGGATATAAACTGGGCTAATGTTTTTGAAATTTCTTCTTTATTAAAATGTTTCATAGTTGGAGGACTAATTTGTGTTATTGGCCAAATATTAATTGATAAAACAAAACTTACCCCTGCTAGGATTTTAGTTATTTTTGTTACCACGGGTGCTATTTTAGGAGGTCTTGGTATTTATCAATATTTAGTTGATTTTGCCGGTGCTGGTGCTACTGTACCTCTTACTGGTTTTGGAAATAATTTGGCCAAAGGTGCTATTGAAGCTGTTAAGGAATCTGGATTAGTAGGTGCTTTTACTGGCGGTGTTAAAGCTGCTGCCGGTCGGAATTGCGGCTGCCGTTTTCTTTGGTTACATCGCAGCACTTATTTCAAAGCCTAAAATGAAGAAACAATAAAGCTGTCTTTTGCCCCCGTCTCAAAAAACAGCTTTTTTGTTCTTTTTTATTCCTCTTATTTTTGTTTTATCTATCTATATGTTTATATCTATGATAAGCAAATACTCCAGATACACCTATTGCAAGTACTACTACTATTATTAATATAGTTCTTCCTGCATATGGTAATACTCCTGATGCTGTTGTTTTATCTCCATTATTGCTATTATTATTGTTATTATTTCCATTATTTTTATTATAATTTAATACATCATCTATTCCACCAACATATTGACCATCTACATAGCATTGTGCTTCTGATTGATTATCTACATTTAATGTAGTAATATTTTCTACTTGTTTATCATCTATACTAGCAATTTCTCTAATATATAAATATAAATTATCAGACTCTATTAATTCATTATAATTATCTAAATCTTCTGATTTTATGTTTAAAGTAATAGAATATGTTCCGTCATCTTCTTTTGTTATTTCTGCTTTTTTCCAGTCATCTATATCATCGTCTCCTTTTGTTCCTGAAATATGATAATAATATTCATAATTATTACTTTCATCACCTAATTCTATTCCATCTACTTTTATTGTTATTTCTCCTGTTGAATCTGTTAAATCATCTGATTTAAAATATAATTTTGATTCTGTTATCTCAGCTTTAGCATCAGTGAAGTTTGATGGTACAGGGTCTTTTGGTTCTTCTGGCTTTGGTTCATCTGGTTCTTCTTTTTCGTTTACAGTTATTGACTGTGTTACACTTCTAATTACGCCATTTTCTGTATATCTAATAGTTACACCTGTTGTATTTGTTGTTAAATTGTCTCCACCTATTACTTCATAGTCTGTTATTTCTTTAGTTGAACCATCACTATATTTTGCAATTACTTTCATGCCTGTACTATCAAAGTTTTCACCTTCCTCATATTCCTTTTTTGTAGGTTCACTTTCTATATATATTTCTGATAATGTCACTGGTTCTTCTACTACTTCTTTATTTACAGTAATTTCTTGTGTTGTTTCTTCGGTTACTCCATTTTCTGAATATCTAATTGTTACACTTGTCGTTCCTGAGCTTAAGTTATCTCCATTAATTACTTCATAATTTGTTATTTCTTTGCTTGATCCATCACTATATCTTGCGATTACTTTCATGCCTGTAGTATCGAAGTTTTCTCCTTCTTGATATGTTATTTTATTTGGTGATTGTTCTATATAAATTTGTGTTAATACTACTGGTTTTTTATTTACTGTTATTGACTGTGTTGCTTCTTTAGTTATTCCATTTTCTGAATATTTAATTGTTATACTTGTTGTTTCTGCTGCTAAGTTGTCTCCATTTATTACTTCATAGTTTGTTATTTCTTTGCTTGATCCATCACTATATCTTGCCATTACTTTCATGCCTGTTTTATCAAAGTTTTCACCTTCTTCGTACACTTTCTTTGTAGGTTCATTTTCTATATATATTTCTGATAATTCTATTACTTCTTTATTTACTGTTATCTCTTGTGTTGTTGTTTTTATTATACCATCTTCTGTATATCTAATTGTTATACTTGTTGTACCTGCTGTTAAATTATCTCCATCAAGTACATCATAGTTTGTTACTTCATGACTTGAACCATCACTATATCTTGCAATTATTTTCATTCCTGTCTTATCAAAGTTTTCCCCTTCTACATATACTGTTTTTGTAGGTGCTTGTTCTACATATATATCTGATAGTGTTACTGGTTCTGGCTCTGGATCTTTTATTTCATTAGTAAATGCTTTTATACATAAGTTTCCTGGATACTCATCATCTGCAGCAAAATCTGTCCATGCATTAGCATCAAAATTAGCTCCTATAGCATAATAACTTTCTCCTTCATTTACAATTGCATCTTCCCACGCTGTATCAGTTACAGGGCTTTCTATTGATATTGTTTTAGTTTCAGTTGCATTTATTATTTGTAATACAACTACAAATGAATCTCCTGTAAGTCTTACAGGTTCCACAAATTCAAGCACGTGATATCCTGGTTCAACTGTTGCTGTATCTCCTTCTTTTAATTTTACTTCTACTAAATCTTGTGGATTCTTACTACTACCATTTGGATTTACATATACTTTATAATCATAGCCTTGATATGAAAGTACGCTAATTTTATCTAATTCTTCTTGCTTACTAGAATCTCTTTTAAATACATTTGCTAAGCTTACCTTTTCTGAAGTATTTGCTGTTAAACTAATTGATGCACCTAAATAATCGTTTTGATATATATTATCATAATCTTTACTATTTGTTGCTTTTTCTATTCCTGCCATATTTGTATAAACATTACAATCTTCATATGATATATACATATATCCTTGATTTCCTATTTCAACTATAGCATCTTCGCCTTCTATTCTCCATTTACCTTCACCATATATGTTATCAAGGTTATACTCAACTTGGCTATCTGGTACTAATTCTGGTCTAGTCCATCCATTTTGTATACACACTTCTGTATTTTGGTCAAAAATTGCTTGCTTCATGTCCATTACTTTTAGTGTTAAACTATCTCCCCATGAATTTTTTACAATCCATGCACCATTTCCTTCTGGTCTTTGTTTTTCATTAAAGTTATCTCTACTATAATTATCATCCCAACCTATTATTGTTACTGCATGATCTATTGGCTCTGAATCTGAATTTTTACAATACATTGCCCCTGTTTTATTATTATAGCTGTCTCCTACTAATTCTGCACCATGAACATTTGCATATATACCGCCATAGTTTACAATGTGTTCCTTCATGCTTTGCATTACTTGACTTCTTTGATCTGCTGTTACTGATGGGAATTCTTTTGTGTCATATAAAGTTGTTGTTACTTCTTTATTTTCTATCTCTGATATATCTATATTATTCTCATTATTTTCAAATGGTAATGAACTTTCGTCTACTGCTCCTAGTCCATTTGTCAAATATGCTGATGCCATCCAGAAGTTTCCACCATCACTAAGTAGTCTACTAAATCCATAATCATTTGTTTGATTATTTAAAAATGCTGATCTTGTTGATGCATAGTTCATATGTCTTTCTGAAAAGTCATATGCAACTGTTGGTCTTGAAGCATTTTTATCACTTAATCCTAAAGTAGATTCTAATACACCTAATGTTGCAAATGCCCAACAAGAATTTGTTTGCATCTGGTCTCTTATTACTACATTTTCTGGTATTATATCTTTCAAATCATATTGTGTTGGTATTGATGCTCTTAATAATTTACCTGCTTTAAATATATTATTCATACTTTTTAAGTATGTTGTATTATCTGTATTTTCTACTATATCATATTTTCGTGGTTCAACTGTCTTTTTTCTTTCTTCTTCATCTAATTTTAACCACTCCTTATATGCTTCTGAATATTCTGTAGGTTGAAATTCCACATTAGACTCATCTTCAGCATATACTATTCCAAAGGAAAATACAGTTGCTATAATTATAAATATACTTAACAATTTTATTAAATTATTTTTCATATCTTTTGTCTCCTTATTTTTTATCCTATTTCTAGATTATCATTTTTTTGTCGTTTTTTCAATAATCTTTTTCTATTTTGAAAAATTTAATATAATTGTAATATTTTTGTAATATTTTAAACAAAAAAATAAAGCTATTTTTGAAAATAACTTTATCTTTATTACTTATTATTTTATGCTTTTTTTGATATTTCAGCGATTTCTGTAAAAGCTTTTGGATCTGATACAGCAATTTCTGCAAGCATTTTTCTATTTATTGTTACATTTGCTTTTTTAAGTCCTGCTATCATTTTGCTATATGTTGTTCCATTCATTCTTGCTGCTGCATTTATTCTTGCTATCCATAATTTTCTAAAATCGCTCTTTTTCTTTTTTCTTCCTACATAGGCATATGTTAAAGATTTCATTACTGCTTGATTAGCATTTCTAAATCTATAACTTTTTGCTCCATAATATCCTTTAGCTTGTTTCAATACTTTTTTATGTCTTGCTCTTGTTGTTCTTGCTGTTTTTACTCTTGCCATTATAATTCACCTTCCTTTGATTTTTTATTCTTATTAGTTTCCATATGGTAATAATTTTTTAATTGTTTTTTCGCATGTTTTATCTGCATATGCGTTTTGAATTTTTCCTGATTTCTTTTGTCTTCTTGTTTTATTTGCTAATAAATGTCTTCTGTTTGATTTTGTTCTTTTTACTTTTCCTGTAGCTGTTAAAGAATATCTCTTTTTAGCTGCTTTATTTGTTTTTAATTTTGGCATAACTAAAACTCCTTTCGCTTTTTTATATTTTATAGCAGATTTATTTTTCTGCTTTTTTAGCTAAAATTATAAACATATTTCTACCTTCTAATTTAGGCTTTTTTTCAACAGTTGCAACATCTTCTAAGTTTTCTATAAACTTATTTAGAACAACTTCTCCTGCTTTAGAGTTATTTATTTCTCTTCCTCTAAATCTTACAGTTATTCTTACTTTGTTACCATCTGCTAAAAATTTCTTTGCATTTTTTAATTTAAATCCAAAGTCATGTTCTTCAATATTTGGAGTAACTCTTATTTCTTTTACTTCTAATGTTCTTTGTTTTTTCTTTGCTTCTTTTTCTTTTTTTGCTTGTTCAAACTTATATTTTCCATAGTTCATTATTTTACAAACTACTGGTTTTGCATTTGGTGCAACTAGTACTAAGTCTAAGTTTTTATCCTCTGCTTTTTCTAATGCCTCATTTAATGGCATTACTCCTAGTTTTTCACCTGTTTCTCCAATTAATTGAACTTCCTTTGCTCTAATTTGTCTGTTGATAGGTAATTCTTGTTTTATGAAAAACACCTCCAATAATAAAAAAATTTGACTTTTGTTACAAGTCAAATTAAAACACAAATTTAGTAAACATACTAAACTTTATTTAATTCTAACCCTTTTCCTTACTTAGATAGGGTGAGAAGTTTTACTTCTTCTTGTAACGTATAATATTATATACTATAAAAACCTCTTTTGTCAAGTGTTTTTTTTAATTTTGTAAAAGTCTGAGAAGATAATTTAGTTTAACTAAAAACAGAGAGCTATAATAACTCTCTGTTTTGCTATGTTGTTGTTTACTTTAAATATATCTCATTACTACAATCAAACTAAACAAAAAAAGTACAACCCCTATAGTAGTGGTAAAAATTAACAACATTTTTCCTTCCTTTCGTTGTTGCTAAACATTTAGTATGTAAAACTAAAAAGTTAGAGGAATCCCTCTGACTAATTAGTGAAACGGGAAAATAAGCTTAGGTTTTATCCTAAAGTATTTGTATTATATCAAATTTAAATTAGCAATTCAATTTATGTAAAGTTTTATTAGAAATTTTTACCATTTTGTTGCCATTTATTAGAAAATAAGATATAATGAGGACGTATTTTAGAAAAGGAGACATTTTTATGGAAGAAGTTAAAATTGGAAGAGTTTACAGACATTTCAAAGGAAACTATTATTTTGTAGAAAATGTTGCATACGACTCGGAAACTTATGAAAGAATGGTAGTATATAAGCCATTATATGAAAGAGAGGATGGAAGAAACATTTGGGTTAGACCTGAGAAAATGTTTCTAGAAGAAATCCCTGAAAGACCAGATAATATAACAGGTCAAAAAGTAAGATTTGAATTAGTAGAAGATATTGAAAAAAATTATTTAAAATAAATTGGTAAGATGTGTCCCAGATGCGAATTTTTTTACGCAAAGGAAACGTCCCCAACGCGAAATAGGAGGTTATTATGATAGATATTAAATTATTACGTGAAAATCCTGACTTAGTTAAGGAAAATATTAAAAAGAAATTTCAAGATGAAAAATTGGTTTTAGTTGATGAAGTTTTAGATTTAGATGTTAAAAATAGAGAATCTAAATTAAATGGAGATAACTTAAGATCTGAAAGAAAGTCTTTAAGTAACCAAATAGGAACTTTTATGAGAGAAGGTAAAAAAGAAGAAGCTGAGAAAGTAAAAGCTCAAGTAAATGAAATAAATTCTAAATTAGAAGAAAATGAAAAATTAGAACACAAATATTCTGAAGAAATAAAAATTAGAATGATGAAAATACCAAATATAATGCATGAGTCTGTTCCTATTGGTAAAGATGATAGTGAAAATGTTGAAATTGAAAGATTTGGTGAGCCTGTAGTTCCTGATTATGAAATACCTTATCATGGTGAAATAATGGAAGCTTTAGGCGGACTGGATTTAGATAGTGCAAGAAGAGTTGCAGGACAAGGTTTTTATTATTTAATGGGTGATGTTGCAAGATTACATTCTGCAGTACTAACTTATGCAAGAGATTTTATGATTAATAAAGGATTTACTTATTGTATCCCACCTTTTATGATAAGATCTGATGTTGTAACTGGTGTTATGAGTTTTGAAGAAATGGATGCAATGATGTACAAAATTGAAGGTGAAGATTTA
This sequence comes from uncultured Clostridia bacterium, assembly GCA_944387535.1. Lineage (GTDB taxonomy): Bacteria > Bacillota > Clostridia > TANB77 > CAG-508 > CAG-269. The sequence goes on from CALXFI010000015.1 coordinate 24,028, forward strand.
TATTTAATTGGTACTTCTGAGCATTCTATGATTGGTAAATTTAAAGACCAAATTCTAAAAAAAGAAGATATGCCATATACAATGACATCTTACTCTCCTTGTTTTAGAAAAGAAAAAGGAGCTCATGGTATTGAAGAACGTGGTGTTTATAGAATTCACCAATTTGAGAAACAAGAAATGATAGTTGTTTGTGAACCTGAAGATAGTTGGAAATGGTATGACAAAATGTGGTCATACACAGTTGAATTCTTTAGAAGCATGAACATACCTGTAAGAACTTTAGAATGCTGTAGTGGAGATTTAGCTGATTTAAAAGCAAAATCTTGTGATGTAGAAGCATGGAGCCCTAGACAAAAGAAATATTTTGAAGTTGGAAGTTGCTCTAATTTAACAGATGCTCAAGCACGTAGACTTGGTATTAGAATTAAAGGTGAAAATGGTACATATTTTGCTCATACTTTAAATAATACTGTTGTTGCCCCACCTAGAATGCTTATTTCTATTATGGAAAATAACTACAGACAAGATGGAAGTGTAATAATTCCTGAAGTTCTAAGACCATATATGGGTGGACTTGAAAAAATTGAACCTAAATCTAATAAATAATTTTACATTAAAAAATATAACAATATAACAATATAAAGATATAAAAATTGAAAACATAAAAATATATAGAATTAAGAATATAGTTATTAATTTAATAAAAAATATAAAATTATTTAAAGAAAGGGTTGAAGTACCATGAACCAAAATGTAACAGTTATCGTAGGAACAAAATGGGGCGATGAAGGAAAAGGTAAAATTGCCTCACGTGAAGCAGAAAATGCAAAACTAGTTATTAGAGCAACCGGAGGAAATAATGCAGGACATACTGTAATTTATAAAGGAACTTCTCTTCCTCTTCACTTAATACCTGGAGGAATTTCAAATCCAAATACTATTTGTATTATTGGACCAGGAGTAGTTCTTGATTTAGAAGTTCTTTTATCAGAAATTGAACTTTTAAAAAATACCGGCATTCCAAATATTGATGAAAGGTTAAAAATTAGTGGACGTGCACATGTAATTTTTCCTTATCATAAAGATTTAGATGTTTTATATGAAAATATGAAAAAACATCCAGTTGGAACTACTAAAAGAGGAATTGGCCCATCTTATGCAGATAAAAATAATCGTACTGGAATACGTATGTATGACCTTCTTCTACCTACTGACAAATTAGAAGAAAAAATTGAAGAAGCAATAAAGCCACATAACCAATTATTTAAAGCAAATAAGATGGAAAATGCTATAGCAGACGCTAAAGCTTTAGCCCAAAAATATCATTTATTAGGTAAAAAATTAGAAAACTATATTACAGATATAAGTCCAATTATTTCAGATGCAATAGATAATAATGAAAAAATTGTTGTTGAAGGTGCTCAAGCCTTTCGTTTAGATTTAGACCATGGAGATTACCCAATGGTTACTAGTTCAAATCCAGTAGTATCTGGAACACTTTGTGGAGCTGCACTACCTCCACAATCTTTAAAAGTTGTAATTGGAGTTGATAAAGCTTATAACAGTCGTGTTGGAAATGGACCTTTTCCAACAGAACTTCCTGCTTCTATAGATGAAAGCGGAAATGTTATAAATGACGCTAAACCTCTAGAAGGAGACATAGTACGTGACTTAGGTCATGAATATGGAACAACTACAAAAAGACCACGAAGATGTGGCTGGATGGACTGCCCTATTTTGCGTTTAGCAAAATACTCATCTGGTATAGATTACCTTTGTTTAAATCACTTAGATACTCTTGGTGAAATTGGTCTAAAATTAGGATATATTAAAGTATGTACATCTTATAAATATAAAGGTAAAATTATAAATTACTACCCTGATGATATTAATTTAAGTGGAGAGATACCAGAACCAATTTACGAAACATTACAAGGTGGTTGGAAAATTGATTCAAGTTGCAAGAGTTATGATGATTTACCTGATCTTGCTAAAAAGTTTGTTGAAATTGTAGAAAAATCATCAGGAATACCTGTTAAATATTTAGGAACAGGACCTGCAAATGATGATTTAATAGTAAGAAATGATATATAAGAAAGAAATAACTAAAATTAAAAATAAAAAAATTATAGGAGAAAGTTATGATAGTAAAAAACCCAAAATTTGAAATATCAGCAGTAAGCCCAAAACAATATCCTAAAAATGGATTACCTGAAATTGTTTTAGTTGGTAAGTCTAATGTTGGTAAATCAAGTTTTATAAATACAATGATTAATAGAAAAAAGCTTGCAAGAACAAGTAGTACTCCAGGAAAAACAAGACAAATTAATTTCTATAACATAGACAACTCATTTTATTTTGTTGATTTACCTGGATATGGCTTTAGTAAAATGTCTAAGAAAGAACAAGAACAAGTTGGTCATTTCATAGAAGAATATTTGGTTAATAGAAGAAACATCGTTTTAATAATATTCTTAATAGATATTAGGCACTCACCTACTGAAAATGATAAACTTATGTATAATTACATTATTTCATCTGGGTTACCTTTTATAATTTTAGCAAATAAAGCTGATAAAATAGCTATTACTAAAGTAGATGATACTGTAAAAGCTTTGCAAAAAGAATTAAATCCTATTGGAGATATTCCAACATTTGCTTTTTCTTCTGAAAGAAAAATATATAAAGATGATGTTTGGAAATTTATAGATGATTTTTTAAATAAACAATAAAATAATAGAAAAAAGATGTTATCATTTAAATAGCATCTTTTTTCTATTATTTTTTATGTCTTGCTTTTATTTTATGAGACAAAAAATGCCTCTCCCCAAACTTCTCATTTTGGTTATATTTTCCATTACAGTTGCATATAATATATAAATATTTTTTAAGGAGAGATTTATATGTTTGATAATTACCCAATGATCCCTTATGTGGGATTTAAAGATGAAAATGTTAGAACCCCCATTACCTTTGTTGCACAACATCAAAATATTCAACCAGGTATGGAATATGAAATGAAACCTACTCCTATTTATGAAGATTCAAACTATGTTCCTTCTGGCAAATTAAAAGATAAAGTTGTAATTATTTCTGGTGGTGATAGTGGAATTGGAAGGGCCGTAAGTGTTCTTTTTGCTAAAGAAGGTGCTAATATTGTTATAAGTTATTTAAATGAACATGAAGATGCAAACTATACAAAAAAAGTAGTTGAAGAATGTGGAAGAAAATGTATTTTAATTCCTGGTGATCTTCGTGATGAAAACTTATCTTCTTACATAGTAGATAGCACATTAAAAGCTTTTGGTAAAATTGATATTTTAATAAATAATTGTGGTGTACAATTTCCACAAAACAGTATTCTAGATATTTCTTCTGAACAACTAAAAGATACTTTTGAAACTAATATTTTTACATTTTTCTATTTAACAAAAGCTGTTCTCCCTCATCTTAAAGCAAACAGTAGTATTATTAACACCACTTCTATTACTGCATTTGGTGGCAAGAAAAATCTTATTGACTATTCTTCAACAAAAGGTGCAATAACTGTTTTTACAAAATCGCTTGCCCTATCTTTAGCTGACCAAAAAATTAGAGTAAATGCTGTTGCACCAGGACCAATTTGGACTCCTCTTATTCCCTCTTCTTTTAATATGCAAGAAGTAGAAATCTTCGGAACAGAAACTCCTCTAAAAAGAGCCGGCCAACCTTTTGAACTAGCTCCTGCTTATTTATATCTTGCAAGTGACGATTCAAGATATGTAACAGGCCAAATTATCCATGTAAATGGCGGTACTATAGTATAAAATTTAAATGCTGTTTTTTAGGACGGGGTCAAAAAACAGCAAAAGCAAAAAATAGCCATATGATATTCATATGACTATTTTTATTTATCTATATTTAGCATTTGCAACAGCATTTGTCTTTTTTAGTTTTCTTTCTATTGCAAAGCATTAGTATTACGGTTAATAACAATAATAAACCAAGTATAATTGCTAAAACTATTATAGCAGGTAAAGAAATTAATATAACTAAAGCTAAAGCTGCACCTATTAATAAGCCAATTGTAAAAGTAAAGGCTGTTAACAATATTACTGCTACAATACCTAAACAACTTTTATTTTCCTGGCATTTGCTTTCTTTATTTTCAAAACAATAAATTGTTTCTTGTTGCTCCATTATTATTAGCACCTCCAATATAGTATCTTTTACTATATTGTATTATATGTCGATTTTTGTAAATTCGTTACTTTCTATATTTTATGCTTTTTTCTCTATTTTTGTTATTATCTTTTTAGCTTTTTCTCTTTCTAAAGTAACTACATGTCCACAGCCTAGGCATTTTAATTTAAAGTCTACACCTACTCTTGTAATCTCCCAAAGTTTACTTCCACATGGATGTTGCTTTTTTGTTCTTACTATATCACCTATTTGGTATTCCATAATTATTACATTCCTTTCAATCATGGCAATTAGTTTTCCATAGCTTTTTTAAATCTTTCTACTATTCTTTTCTTTCCTAAAATTTTCATTATCTCATACATATCTGGCGTATTTGTTCTTGATGTTAATGCAACTCTTAGAACTGTACTTACATCTCCAACATGTGCTGTATATTTACCAGGATTAGCTTTAAATTCTTTAACTTCTTTTGCATAACCTAGCTCTCCTGATAATTCTTTTATCTTATCAAACCAAGTTTGTTTATCATCTTCATCACTGTAATATTTTTCAGTATAAAGTGTTAATATTTTATCTATTTCTTCTTTATTGTTTATTACTTGATATGGATAATCTTGTTTTTTACTATAGAATAATTCATCATACATATATTCAATATTTTCTTTTACATCTGACCATTTAGCTATATCTTTTCTTGGCTTTTTATTACCTCTTTCTATTCCAAATACTTTTAATGAATATTCCTTGTCCTCCAATAATTTTTCTAATTCTTCATCATGTCTTTTTGCCCATTTTAAAGATTCCTCATATACTTTTTCAGCTGTAAATTTAGATATTACCGTTTTTCCTACATCTAATAATTTTACCATATCAAAAAGTGCCCCACTTACACTCATTTTATTTAGTTGTAATTGGAATTCTGATATATCTTTATCTGGATTTGCTCTTCTCCAATTTTCAAATGTAGAATTTGCTATATTTAATAGATATTCTTTAACTGCTTCTTCTGGTATTCCTTCTTCTTCATAATAGCTTACTGCTGCTTCTGGATCTTTTCTTTTACTTAATTTTCTCTTATTTCCGTTATCATTTTTCATAATTGGTGCAATATGTGCATATTTAGGTGGTTTAAATCCTAATTCATGGAATAATTGTAAATGTAGTGGTACGGATGATAACCATTCATCTCCACGTATTACATGTGTTGTTCCCATTAAGTGGTCGTCTACTGCGTGTGCAAAATGATATGTAGGTAGTCCATCTGCTTTTATTATTACTATATCTTGGTCATTTTCTGGAAATTCTACATTTCCTTTTATAACATCTTTGTGTTTTATTTTTCTATCTTCTCTTCCTGGTGATTTAAATCTTATTATATATTTTTCTCCATTTTTAATTTTCTCTATCATTTCTTCAACAGTAAGATGTCTACATTTTGCCCATACTCCATAATATCCAGGTCTTATTTTTGCTGCTTCTTGTTTTTGTCTTATTTCTTCTACTTCTTCTGGAGTACAAAAACATGGATATGCTTTACCTTGTTCTATTAAATATTTTGCATAAGCTTGATATATTTCTTTTCTTTTTGATTGTTTATATGGACCATACTCACCTTTTTCGTCTGTTTCAGATATCATTCCCTCATCAGGTTCTAATCCAAAATCTTTTAATGAATTTACTATATCTGTAATTCCATTTTCTACTTCTCTTTTTTGGTCTGTATCTTCTATTCTTAAGAAAAAAACTCCATCTGTTTGGTTTGCTAATTTTTTAGCTATTAAACTTTGATATAATCCTCCAATATGTACAAATCCTGTTGGACTTGGTGCAAATCTTGTAACTATCGCTCCTTCTTTTAAATTTCTTCTTGGATATTTTTCCTCATAATAAGATATATCCTTTGCGTCTGGAAATATTAATTCTGCTAAATCTTTATAATCCATTTTATTCTCTCCTATCTCTTAATTTTAACAATTGCAATTATAACATATATTTAATAAAAAATCAAAAAAATTGAGACAATTGGGGACAGGGCTTTTTTGTCTCACTTTTTTGTCCAATTTTAGTATAAATATGAAAAATGAGGCGGTTTATCCCCGTCCCCATTTTTCTCACTATACCTCCATTATGAT
>CALXFI010000016.1 GCA_944387535.1 uncultured Clostridia bacterium
TGTTGCTTCTTCACTAGATACTCCTGTTGCTATTACACTAAAGTTTACATCTTCTGTATTGCTTATTGTTTCTACTGCTTCTGGTTGCTTTGTAATTGTTAATTCTGGTGTTTTTTCTACTGTTAACATTGCTGTTTCTGAAGTTTTGGTTACTGTACTTGAACCATAGTTTTGTGTTACTTCTACATAATAATATGTTCCATTTAAATCTGTTGTAACTTCTTCTTTTGGTATTGTATAAGTATTATTTGTTTCTCCATCTATTGGTGTTCCACCTTCGTTTGAATTTGTTGTATTCTTATACCATTGGTAAGTAAAATCTCCTTCTCCTGTTACTTCTACTTCAAATGTTACATCTTGGTCTTTTTCAAATGCTGTTACTGGCTGTGGGTTTACTTCTATTTCTGTTTCTGTTGTTACACTTAATGATGCGGCTTCACTTTTTGCTGTTTGTATATCTCCTTCATAGTTTTGTGTTACTTCTACATAGTAGTAAGTTCCATTTAAATCTGTAGTAACATTTTCTTTTGGTATTGTATATGTGTTTCCTATTGCACTATCTATTGGTGTTCCACCTTCGTTTGAATTTGTTGTATTTTTATACCATTGATATGTTATTGTTCCTTCTCCTGCTACCTCTACTTCAAATGTTGCATTTGTTACTCCCTCAATTACACTTACATCACTTGGTTGTGTATTTACACTTGGTGGATTTACAACTCTTTTTACTGTTAGTTTTGCTGCATTACTTGTTACACTTGTTATTGAATCTTTATAATTTTGTGTAACTATACAATAATAATAAGTATTATTATCATCTATTGTTACTGAATCTATTGTATATGTGCTTCCATTTTCTCCTGATATTTTTGTTCCATTTGTTGTTGAATTTGTTGTACTCTTATACCATTGATAAGAAAGCTCTCCTGCTCCTGTTGCTTTTACTTCAAATGTTACTTTATCTCCTTCTGTTGCTGTTACTGACTCTGGTTGTGATGTTATATTTATGTTTTTATCTACTTCTGGCCCTACAATTGTTATATTTCCATTTTCATCTACTTCTGCTTCATATCCTCCATGATTTACATCTACATTTCCTGTCTCTGGATTATATTCTGCTGTAGAGTCTGGATCTTTCTTATTCAATTCTTCTTGTATTTGCTCTGCTTTATCTTCTCCTGTCGCATCTTTATCTATATTCTCTAACGCATCTTCTATATCATTTACTACATCTTCTCTGTTATTTGTTAACTCTCCTGCTGGTTGTACCTCAAACATATGGTCTTTGTAATTTACTTCATATGTATTGTTTGATGGTTGATACGTTACTGTTGCATCTGGGTCATTTGCTTTTAGCTTTTCTTCAAATATATCTGCTATTTGGTCATTTGTATAGCCTTTCCCTGCCACTTCTATTTGTGTTTCATTCCACAATAGTATTACTTCTTCTCTTATTTGTGCTAAATCTGTCTGTTCTTTTGCTTCTCCTACTTTTCCTAATATTCCATTATCTCCTGTAAGTGATGCAATTGTTATCCCTGCTAAAATTAACAAAACAACAATTGTTACTACTAACGCAACTAAAGTAATACCTTTGTTTTTTTCCTTGTTTCTCATTCTCTTCTCTCCTTCTCCTTAGTTTTTCCATTTTACTCTACCTTATGCATTAATTTATTATTTATTTTTCTACTATGTGTAGGCATACTATGTGTTTATTATATGTATATAAAAGTTAAAAGTCAATAGATTTTATTAATTTTCATATGCTTACGCATAGTATGCTTTTACTTAGTTGTTGTAAGCCTTTTTTCGTGTTAAGATTTTTTAGAGGTGAGCTTATGGAAGACTGGGGAGAAGTAAATTTAGAATTAGATGAATTTTTAAAAGAACATCATATTAGTCGTTCTAGTTTATCTAGAAATGCTCAAATACATTATGGTCAATTATTAAAATATTGTAGAAATGATATGCAAAAAGTAGATTTAAATATACTTGCAAGAATATGTAAAACGATTAATTGTGAAATCGGAGATATAATAAAATATACTCCACCAGAAGAAGACAATTAATCGTTTTATTTTACTTTGAATTAATCTTTAACTTTAAAGTTTGCATAAATAGAGGATATTAGACATATCCTCTATTTATATAATACTTTTAAAATAATTTTTGTTAACATTTTTATTTATAATTATAATAAATATGCCATATATATAGGTAAATATGTTATACCATCTTCTTCCTTAAAATCACCTGTATGTATAACATATGGTATATATAACTGGTTTTTGTATTTAGTTATAAACTTCTTTAAAGAAGTTAATGTATAATTTTTTCCTGACTTAACTTCAATTGGTGAAATATTATGCCTATTACTTATTTTAGATTTAGCAATTAAAAAATCTATCTCCATCCTACTAGAATTATCATTTCTTGAAGAATTTGAATAAAAATATAATTTATGACCGCATGAAACAAGAATTTGTGCAACCATATTTTCTATAATCATTCCCTCATTAAATTCTAGCTTATCAAATAATATCTTTTTATATATTTCTTCTGTAACAATACCTTTTTCATCAAAAGAATGAGATATTAAAAGCCCTGTATCTGCCATATAGCATTTTAATGTAGTATTATCAGCATTTAATTTTAAGCCAATACTTGGTTCAGTAGTATTAAAGCAAGGATTTATAATCATAGCATCTGTTAGCCAAAAAAGTGCATCCTCATATTCTCTAAATCTTGCTTTTTTATTAATAGAAGCTAGCTTAAATTTCTTTTCATGCTTTTGTAATTGTGAAGGTATTTCGTCAAAAATAGCTTCAACTTTTAAATTATATCCTTTTGCATGTTTTCCAATATCTTCTCTATATAATTTCAATATATTTCTTTTTATTTTATCCACTTCATTAAAATCTTTAGTTTCTATATAAGTTTGCACCGCTTGTGGCATTCCACCAACTATCATATATTGCCTAAAATAATCCATAACTTTTCTATGCATTGCTTGGCCTAAAGGTTTCTTTCCTTCATAACACATTTTAATGAAATTAATTAAATTGTCATTTCCTAAAGCCCATAAAAACTCTTCAAAATCCATTGGGTGCATATCAATATGCTCCTCTTCTGAAGGAATTAGTATATCTTTTACATTTTCTTTCATAGACATTAATGAACCTGTTTCTATATAATCATATCTTCCATCTTCTACTAAATATTTTATAGCTGACCTTGCTCTAGGATATAATTGTACTTCATCAAAAACGATTAAACTTTCACGTTCATATAATTTTACATCATAATAATTAGATAGATACATAAATAACATATCTAAATTATCTAAATAATTATTAAATAGATTTTTTATTTCATCTGGAGCCTTATTAAAATCTATAAATATATAACTTTTATAATTTTCTTTAGCAAACTTTTCTACTATATAACTTTTTCCAACACGTCTTGCTCCATCTATTAATATCGCTGTTTTGCCTTTAGTATTTACTTTCCAGTCTAGTAATTTTTCATATATTTTTCTTTTCATTATCTCACCTTCTTCACGAAATCAAATATTTTATTTTTGCATTTTTACACGAAGTCAATGTTTTTATTTTTAGTTTTTATCACGTTATCAAATATTTTATATATCCATTTTATCACGAAATCAAGATTTTTTCAATAAATTTATAATATTTTTAAAAATTATTTCTTAGAAACTTTTAATATTATATGAAATTTTCCATATTTTATTTTTATATATTTTTAAAAAATAATAGAAGCTAGAAAACATATCTATTCCTAACTTCTATTTTTATTTATTCTATTTACATTTTCTTGTTTTGATACAAATTAGACCCGTCCCATTGTCTTATCTTTTTCTCCTTCTTACTTGCCATACAACAATTCCAGCTATAATTATTAGAACTGGTATTATAAATATAATTGCCATAATTATATTATGTTGTTGCTCTGTTGCTGTATAAGTAACTTGATCTCCATTTTTTCTAATTGTAATTGTATCTTCTCTTTCATTTAAATATGAAACAGAATTTAGAAGCATATCTGCATTATTATATAAAGATACTGTATACATTGTATATCCACTAATTTGTACTGGCATATCCATAGCAAATAATTCATTTGAGAATATTACTAATTTAGATGTTGTATCATCATCTATTTTCTTAGTTGCTATTGCTGCAATTGTAGAAGCTTCCTCTTCACCATCATTTGCTGTTCTTGTTACTGAAGTTTGTGTTATATCTGTTCTTAAGAAAGATGAACTACTACTTTGTGCTAAAACTTCATATTCTACTCCTAAATCTTCTAATTTATCTTCATCAAATGTAATCTTTCCAGCATCGACAAAGCATAAATTCATTGACATATTTAGATTTTGAGTTAAACTTGTAGATTGTGTAGGCTCTATTATGAAATCAGGATATCCTGACATCATTCTTGAAGAATCACCTTCAAATATTACGCCATTTGAAATACTTACTCCATATTCATCTAATACAGTTTGGAAGTTAGTTAAGTCTACTCCTGTTATATTAGGTCCGCACATTAATAGAAGCTTTCCTCCACCTTTGATATAATTTATAATATCGTCTCTTTCCTTTTCTGTTAGATCTTCTTTTAATGTTGATATTACTAAACAATCACAATCTTCTGGTACCCCATTTGCTAAAATATCAATTGTGTCTACTTCATTTGCTTCTTCTTCCATTGTTTGCATTATAGTAGAAAAATAATTAACATCATATGCTAAATGGTTAGACATAAAGTAAACCTTAGGTTTTTCTTCTGTTGTTACATCTATTATAGCATTTGTAATTGCTTCTTCTGTCTTATCTACTGATTGATATGTTGAATAATCGATTGTGTACATATCATTTTCTGTTACTTCTTTTTCATTATCTCCGCATGATACTAATATTAAACTATCATCTGCACTTAATGAATATTTAGTCATTAAATCTGTTCTTGAAGATAAATCATCAATTCTTTCTAATTTAATATTGTCATTTAAAGACTCATATTTTTCCATGAAATTGATTAAAGAAGTATTAGTACCATAATTGATTAAAGTTATTGTTACTTCTTTATCTAGATTTCCAAGCTTATCTTTGCTTTCATCTGATAATGAATATATTTTATCTTCCGTACAATCTATTTCTGGTAATGTAACATTTTCTAACAATACATTTATACCAATATATACTAAAATTATTATAGCTACTAATATAAGTGTTTTGGTTCCATCTATTAGCCATTTTCTTTTTAAAGTTTCTCCTACTTTTTTGAAAAATCTTTTAATTTTTCCCGGCTCTTTGTCTTTTTTATCTTTTTTTATAATCGCCTTGTTGTTATTTTCTTCATTATTGTTTTCTTTGATGTTTTCTTCTTTCTTCTTCACCTTTTTACCTCCTTACTTAACTAATTTTCTTCTTTGCATAACTATTATTGTTAAGCTTATAAATACTACACTAAATAGTAATAAACTTATTATGTTTTCTAGTGATATTACTCCTTGAACAAAGCTTGTATAATAATTCATTAATGCAAAACCAGAAAATATACTACTTATATCTGTTATAAATAGTGAAATAATTAAAAATGCAACCGTTATTACGCCAGCTATTACTTGATTTTCTGTTAAGCTAGAAGCAAAAATACCAAAAGATAATGCTGCTATACTCATTAATATAAATCCTAACATTGCAACTAATGTTGTTACTAAGTTTGGCTTTCCAAAAAACATTACAATAAAGAAGAACATAAATGATATTAATAAAGTTATAACTATAACTGATAATGCTGCTAATAATTTTCCCATAACTACTTTAAACATACCAGTTGGAGATGTTAATAATAATTGCTCTGTTCCATTTTTTCTTTCTTCCGCAAATGTTCTCATTGTTAATATTGGTACTATTATTATTAGTCCATATAAAGCCGTATAATAATACAACATACTTAAATCTACGCTTCCAGATGAGAATACTGTTAGATAAAAGAATACGCTAAAACATAATAAGAATATTCCTATAACTACATATCCTATTGGAGAAAAGAAGTAACTTTTCAATTCTTTTTTTAATACTGCTAACATTATTTATTGCCTCCTTCTATTATTTTCATAAAAGCATCTTCTAAAGTGCTATCTGCTTTTTTCATTTCAAATATTGTTATATTTTCTTTAGCAAGTTCTGCAAATAATATCCTTCTTAAATCTATCCCATCTTTTGATTCTATCATATATTGTTTTGTTCCGTCTTCATTTTTTTCTACTAATTCTAGTTTTTCAATATCTTCTATTTTATCTTTAATAGTTTCCATTTTATTATCTAAATCTTCTACTGTTACATAAACACAATTTTTGTTAGAAACTTTGTTTTCTAAATTTTCTGGTGTATCTATTGCTACTAATTTTCCTTTATTTATAATAATAACTTTATTACATACCTGACTTACTTCTGATAATATATGTGAACTTAAAATAACTGTATGTGTTTTTCCAAGTTCTCTTATTAAATTTCTTATTTCTGTTATTTGTTTAGGATCTAAGCCTACTGTTGGTTCATCTAGTATTAATATTTTAGGTTCCCCAACTAATGCTCCCGCCATTGCTACTCTTTGTTTGTAACCTCTAGATAGATTTCTTATTAATTTTTTTTGAACATCTTTTAGCCCTGTTTGCTCAATAATTTTCTGAACTTTTTCTTTTCTTAGCTTTCTATCAACTTTTTTTAATTCAGCCATATAAGTTACAAATTCTTTTACTGATAAGTCTGTATAAAGAGGCACTCCCTCTGGCATATATCCAATTTCCTTTTTAGCCTTTTTAGGTTTTTTTAATATATTATAGCCATCTATTATAATTTCTCCTTCTGTTTGCTCAATATAGCCTGTTAGCATATTCATTGTTGTGCTTTTTCCTGCACCATTAGGTCCAAGAAGACCTATAATTTCGCCTTCGTTTATGCTAAAGCTAATATTGTCTACGGCTACAAACTTTCCATACTTTTTTGTAACGTTTTTAACCTCTATCACAAAAAATTCCTCCTTTATCCATTTACGTATTGTTTAATCGATTATAATATTATCATTTTATTTTTTTAAAGTAAAGCATTTCACAAAAATTTCACATTACAGAAATCGAGTATCCGTAAAAGTTTAGCGTCTATTGTGAATAAAATTTGCATATGTTTGATTAAGAGGTGTTTACTTATGGAACTTATTTATACCTTTTTTGTTAGCTTTTTTCTTGTTTTCTTATCTGAACTTGGCGATAAGACTCAACTTTTAGTATTATCTTTCTCTACCAAAGACAGGGCAAAAAACATACTTATAGGTGTTGCCATTGGTACTTTTTTTAGCCATGGAATAGCAATTATTTTTGGTAGTAAACTTGGCTCTTTAGGAGATGAGAATTTTAGATTTTATTTAGAAATTTTTACATATATATCTTTTCTTTTATTTGGAATATTAGGCTTTATTCCTGAGAAAGAAAAAAACTCAAGCAATAGTAAATCTTCTCTTCTTTATAAAATAACTAATATTAAATTAAATTATATATTTATAATTGCAATTAGCATTATCATTGGCGAACTTGGTGATAAAACCTTCCTTGCATCTCTTGGTTTAGGTGTCAAATACCCTTCTTGTAAAATTTCTCTAATTTTAGGTTCTATTATCGGGATGGTTATGAGTAACTCTTTTGCTCTTTTCTTTGGAAGATTTTTAGGAAATAAATTTAATCCTAAATTTGTAAAGATTTTATCCAATATATTATTTTTACTTTTTGGTGTAATTGGGTTAATCAGTTTAGTATTTTAGGATAAGATTAAGATTTATCCAAATCACATGGGTAAATCTTCACCTAATTAAATATCAATTTGACTAAACCATTTAAATTTGTATTCTCATTTATATTAAAACTTATCCAAAAAGCATAACTTTTAAAATTTTTTGTTTAAAACTTATTGACACTAACATTTTTTTGTGCTATTATATAAATTGTCATCTGAAATGGGTCAGTAGCTCAGGTGGATAGAGCACAGGCCTTCTAAGCCTGGTGTCGGGGGTTCGAATCCCTCCTGGCTCACCAAAAAAGTCTTATACGAACACTTCGTATAGGACTTTTTATTTTCTTATATTAAAAAATAATTAACTATTAGATTTTTAATTCTTCTTTTATATTATCATTATACTATAAATTTTATTTTTACAATACCTTTAATATAATTTTTTAAAATACATTATAATACAAACTTTTTAATTAAAATAATTTCACCAACAATTGCAGCTAATGCTATTACTCCCATAATACTTAATATTATAATATTATCATATTCACCTGTGACAATACTAATAATCATATCTGCTTCACTTTCGTTATCTTCTGTAGTAGTCTCTGCTGCTCTTGCTTCATTGCTTGTTTCTATAATTTCAGCTTTGGTATTTCTTTGTCCTAAGTTATTTTCATCATTGTTCCATTTAACATCTAAAGATATTTCTTCAGTTTCACCTGGTTCAATTTCACCAGTCTTTGTTCTTACAGTATTTGCAGCTGTTGTTTGCCAATTTGAACTTGATAAAGTAAATCCTTCTGGTATTGTAGCTTCAACTACTAATGAACCCTTTACTTTTCCTGTGTTTGTTACTTTTATTTTTATATTAGCTGTTACATCTGGTACAGGACTTCTTTTTCTCATGTCTATATCTGTTTTTGCAAATTTTGGATCACTACTTTGTTTTTTAGTTCCATTTGCAGTAAAACCTTCAATTTCTGTTTCTACTTTCATATTAAATGGTAAAACTTCTATTGATGTTTCGTTTGTTTCTTCGGAATCTACTTGTGCTATATTTTTTATAGTCATTGTTTCTGTATCATCTTTTAAATCATCAATTATAACATTAAATGTTAATATAATTTGTCCTGGCTCTTCATTTTCTTGTAAATTTGAATCCTCGTCTTGTTTTTCTTCTTCATTTGGTTCTTCTGTAACAGTTTCATCTTCGTTATTTTCAGTATTTTCATTGTCCTGAGTATCACTATCTTGTGTATTGTTATCTGTTGTATTTTCTTCTGTACCTTGTTTATTATTTGTATTTGCTGATTCATTTGCATTATTGCTCTTTGTATTATCTTCTGTACTAGTTGCTTGAACCATCGCATTTACATTTTCAGATAAAGTATTGATTTCTTCTTCAGCACTATTTGATTCTTCAGTATTTTGAGTCTGATCTACATTGTCTGTATTTTCTGTATCTTCATTTGGATTTTCTTGATCTTCTGTTGTTCCTTCTTCGTTCTCAGTATCTCCATTTTCTGTATTTTCATCATCTTCTTTTATGTGCTTTTGAGGTACTTCTACTTCTATTCCTTCTTCTAAGTCATCTTCTGTATAATCAGTTTTTTCTCCATCTATTTTTATACTTCCATCCATAAATGTTGTTCCTTCTGGTATAACATCTTGAATTAGAACATTTTTAGGAATACTTCCAGAGTTTTTTACTACAATACTATATTCTATATTTTCTTTAGATACTGCATAATCTAAACCATTTTCTGTTTTCATTTCTTTTTTAGCTGAAATAATTGGTTTTCTATATGTATAATCTATTTCATTTGTTTGAGTTCCATCTACTTGAGCAATATTTGTAATTATATTTTCATCTTTTTGATCATCTACTGTAACTTCAAATGTTAGTACAACTTCTCCTGGTAATGAATCTGTTCCTAATACTCTCATATTTACTAAACGCAACATGTTTGAAACACTTTCTCCATTAATGTCTGTTTCTCTTATTTTCTTTGGAACATTTACTTTTATTCCATTTTCTAAATCTTCCTGTGTATAATCTGTTTCTTCATCATTTATTTTTATGCTTCCATCTACAAATGTTGTTCCTTCTGGTATCATATCTTGGATTACAACATCTTTTGCTAGTCCTCCTGCATTTTGTACTGTTATTTGATACGTTATTTTTTCATTTGTTTCTACATAGTCATTTCCGTTTTCTGTTGTTGCTTCCTTATTAAAACTTATTATTGGTTCTACATATGTTAAATCAACTTGATTTGTTTCTCCATCTGTTTCTTTTCCTTGTACTGTTATATCTCTATAATTTGCTGTATTGGATATTAAGTCATCATCATTTAAATCATTTACCAAAACATCAAATGTAAGGCTTGTCTCTCCTCCTTGTGGTACATCAACTTCTATTCCTCCGTTTAGGTTCTCTAAAGTATAATCTGTTTCTTCTCCATTTATTTTTATGCTATTTTCTACAAATTGTGTACCTTCAGGAGCATCATCAAATATAACTCCTCTTCCATCAACTGTTCCTTCATTTCGCAATGTTACTGTATATGTTATCGTATCATTTACTTTAACTTCTCCTGCTTGTACATTACTTGTTTTACTTCCTACTATTCTTATCCACTCTGCTACAATTTTATCATCTATTTCTTCATTTTCACCGAAAGTATACACTGCATCTTCTGTTAAGCTGCTCATTGTTCCACTGTCACCAATTTTGGTCCATTTTACAAAAGTATATCCATCTCTTGTAGGAACAGGTACATCTACATTATCTTGGTAAATTCCCTCAATTTCACTTACTTCCCCACTACCATTCCAAATTCCACCATTTGGATCTACTATAAAGTTATGTGGTATTAAGTCTACGGTTTGTAATCCAAAACTTGTTAAAGAAAAGTGTCCAATTTGATCACAATTATGTGAATAATGGTTTGTGAAAAATCCGAATCCGTCTCCCTTAGCAGTATTTCCTGATGTGTCTATTGTCTCATTTATATTATCACCTGTAAGAATAATTTGATCTTGAGTTGATTGTACGGTTATTTTTCCTGATTGTGGTATATTTAATGCTTTAACTAAAGTTTTTTCCACGTAATCACTTGTATTTGTTCCTAATTGATATCTAATTGTCCAAATTGCACCTAATTGATTTCCAGATTCACTATACCAATCTGAAGAACCACCTGGATTATTAAAGCTTAACAAGTACCCTTCTAGATAGCCATCTTGTTCCCTTATTCTTAATAATATTCCTGCTGCATTAAAGCTATCTCCATAATCTACATCATAATTAAATGTTAATGTTTGTTCCTGATGGCTTGCTGGAATAATATATATAGCATTTTTTCCCGGTAAAGATCCATTTCCTGTCATATTAACGGTTCTTCCTTCATCTTCAATTGGTATTGAAATGTTTCCTATACTAAGATTTACATCTTGCGTCCAGTCAAATGTTGTAATAACCTCTGTTTTCCTAACCATATTATGAACTTTATCAATTACTTCTCCATTTTCTGCTCGAGCTGTAGCTTGTAACATAAAAATTAATAAACTCATTAGTGCAATTAATTTTAAAAATGTTTCCATACTTTTTTTAACTAAACTTCGCATTTTCATAGTACCCTTCCTCTTTTTATCTTTTATTCTTTTCTTTATTATAATATAGAAAAATCATCTTAATCAATAAATATAATTAAAGTAATAAAAACTTAATATTGTTACGAAACTATTACATTTTCAGCCATTTTACAAGTACTTAGGGATACTCAATTTACAAGTTTTTAGCAAGTATTTTTTCGACTGTAATATCAATTTTTACTATTGGTGTTTTTATTTAAATAATATTAATTTTTATTCGTTTCTTGTTATTTCTTTATATATGTAAACCAAATTTTATAAATATAAAATTTATTTTCATTATATTTTACTACTTTTACTGTTTGACAAGTAGAATACTCTAAAGTATAATATCAGTAAATAATTTTTAGGAGGCAAACTATGATACTAAAAGATGTTTTAAAAAATATAGATATAATTGAATCTAAAGGTTCTTTAGATATAGATATAACAAATATTTCATCAGACTCTAGATTAATAAAAGAAAATGGATTATTTTTTGCAATCACAGGATATGTATTAAAAGGAACTGATTTTATAGAAAGTGCAATAAAAAATGGAGCAACTGCTGTTGTAGTAGAACCAGATGTAGATTTAAATTCTTTAGAAAGTAGTGGCATTACATTTATAAAGCTAGATTCTCTTAGAAGAAATTTAGCAAAATGTAGTTGTAATTTATATGATAATCCATCTAAAAAACTAAAATTAATAGGAGTAACAGGAACTAAAGGGAAAACCACTTCAACATATATGATAAAAGCAATTTTAGAAAAACATGGATATAAAGTTGGGCTAATTGGAAGTATTGCAACATATATTGGAGACAAGCAAATAAAAATAAATGATAGAACAACTGGTGAAAGTTATGAAATCCAAAAAATGTTAGATTTAATGGTAAAAGAAAATGTAGATATCGTCGTTTTAGAAGTTTCTTCACAAGCAATGAAACTAGATAGAGTATATGGTTGTGATTTTGATATAACATTATTTACAAACTTAAGTGAAGATCATATAAGTCCAAAAGAACACCCAACAATGGAAGACTATTTTCAAGCAAAACTATCTTTATTAAAAATGTCACCAACTTGTGTTATTAATTTAGATAATGAATATACAAGAAGAATACCTAAACTTTTACCAGATAAGAACATTATAACTTTTGGTGTAGAAAATAAAGCAGATGTCATGGCAAAAGACTTCAAATATACTAACTCATCAGTATCATTTACTTTAGTAACAGATGAATATGAAAAAGAAATTGAAGTATCTATACCTGGTAAATATATGGGATATAATGCTTTAGGTGCTATAGCCGTAAGCAAATATTTTGATGTATCTTACGAAAATATAAAAAAAGCATTAAGTAATATTAGTGTTTTTGGCAGAAGTGAAATGGTTCCTAATAAATTAGGTTATAAAATTATGATAGATTACGCACATACACCTGCAAGTTTAGAGTCTATTTTACAAACAGTAAAACCATATACAAAAGGAAGAGTAATTTGTACATGGGGAGTTGGCGGAGATCGTGATAGCAAAAAACGTCCAATTATGGGAGAAATTTCTGGTCGTCTTGCTGATTTTACAATACTTACTTGTGACCAGGCAAGAACAGAAGATCCCGCAAAAATAGCTGCTGAAATTGAAGTTGGCTTAAAAAAGACAGGTGGGAAATATAAAATAATAATAAACAGAACAGAAGCAATAAGATATGCAATTCACATGATGAATAAAGATGATATTTTAGTTCTACCAGGACTTGGAAATGACCTATATATCGAATATATGGGAGTTAAATATCCTTATAATGAACGAATAGTAATTAATGATATTATAGATGAAATGGTAAAAGAAAAACAAGCCAAATAGCTTGTTTTTTTATATTTCTATTATTCCATCAAACACCTTAGTTGCAATGCCTTGCATATATACTAAATTAGTCTTCTCATCTAAAGTTATATATAATTCTCCTCCTCTTAACAATACCTTAACTTTTTTATCTAAAAGCTTTCTATTGCATCCCGCTACAACTGCTGCACAACTACCTGTACCACAGGCATAAGTTTCTTTAGAGCCTCTTTCCCACACTCTTATTTTAATTAAATTTTTATCTAATATTTGCACAAATTCAACATTTGTTTTGTTAAGGAAATTATGATTATTTTCAATTAAAGGTCCATATCTTAAAACATCTACTCTATCCACATCTCTTACAAAAATTACAGCGTGTGGGTTTCCAATATTAACCTTATTTATAATAAAAGGTTGATTTAAAATATTTAATCTAATAATTCCTTCTATTTTTGACTTTCCCATATTCACTCTATATTCTTCTACAACATTATTTTTATTTTTAATAAACTCAACCTCTTTTATTCCAGCTAATGTTTCTATCATTATCTTATCTTTAACAGTCATCTTATTATCATATATGTATTTAGCAAAGCACCTAATTCCATTGCCACACATTTCCGCTTCTGTTCCGTCTTTATTAAAAATTCTCATTTTAAAGTCTGCTTTATTACTATTATCTATTAATATAATTCCATCCCCACCTATACCAAAATGTTCCTTACTAAGATAACGTGCAACTTTTGGCAACTTTTCATCTAATAAAAGCGGATATTTATTTTTTATTCTATCTATAAAAATATAATCATTTCCCAGTCCATGCATCTTTGTAAATAATACTTTCATAACATCCTCCTTTTTTGTTAATATATTATTCAAAAGCTCATGAATTTGTGATTTTTTATTTATTATTAATTTTTCATTAATAGTATTTTCTTACTTGACCTTTTATTATATAATAGTTTTAAAGAGGTGGAAGCCATGAAATTATTTAGAAAGATATTAATAATTCTACTTATTTTAGTATTAGTAGCAGGTACTATTTGTTTTATTATAGGCTATAGTACATACTCTAAAGCATTAGAAGAAAAGCCTCTAATTACTAGAATGGAAGAAATAGAAAACAGTGATAACTTTGTTCCTTTTAGTGAGTTACCTAAAAATTATCTAAATGCTGTTGTTGCAGTAGAAGACCATAGATTTTATGAACATGGACCAATTGATTTTATTGCAATTGGTAGAGCTATTTGGGTAAATGTAAGTAATTGGGAACTTAGAGAAGGTGGAAGTACAATAACCCAACAGCTTGCAAAAAATGTTGTTCTATCTCAAGAAGAAACAGCATCTAGAAAACTTGGTGAGATTGTTGCAGCATTTGATATAGAAAAAAATTATTCTAAAGATGAAATCTTAGCATTATATGTTAATACTTGTTATTTTGGAGAAGGTTATTATGGTATATATGAAGCAAGTATGGGATATTATAACAAAGAACCTAAAGACCTAAATTTAGATGAAGCAACTATGCTTGCCGGAGTTCCTAACGCTCCTTCTGTATATGCTCCAACAGTAAATCCAGACTTAGCTAAAAAAAGACAAGAACATGTATTAGAAAAAATGGTTGAATATGGATATATAACACAAGAAGAAGCTAATTCTATTTAAAACGCTGTTTTTCAGGACGGGGTCAAAAAACAGCAAAAAATAAATACATCTCAAATCAAATGAGGTGTATTTTTTTATTTTATATTATAATGCTGTTTTTTGACCCCGTCCTGAAAAACAGCATTTGTTCTTTGTTTATTTTTTCCATTCCATTACATATTCTTTTTCATTTGTATCTTCATCTATTTGTATTTTTTTATTTACAAACCCAAGTGATGCATAAAATAGCATAGCACTTATATTTTTTTCATAGACATTTAATTCTAATTTATCGTACTTATCTTTTACAAAATTAATTAGCTTTTTACCTATTCCTTGTCTTCTATATTCTTTTCTAACAAAGAGAGCTCCTATAAAACTATTATCTAATAAACTAATAAAACCTTTTATTTCATCATTTTCCACATATACATAAGTTTCTGCTTTCTTTAAATACTCATCTTTTACTTTATTAAAATTTAATAGCCAATAATCTTTTTCTATAAAACTATGTGCTTCAAAATTTCCTTTAGTCCATATTGTCATAACTTTTACGGTATCCTCTTCTCTAAATTTCCTTATCATATGTATTCCTCCCATTTTCTATCTTATAACTATCCCTAATAATCTTGATAACCCTAAAGCTTGTATTTCGTTTACTATCATGCCTTTTATGTCTTCTAATCCTACTATTATTCCATCTATATTAGAAGTTCTAAAATCTATGTTATTTAAATTCGTTCTAAATAATTGGCAATTTTGTAAGTCATTTTCGTTAAAACTCACATTTTTAAATTTACTCTCACTTACACTACTATTTTGCAAATTACTTTTATTTATCGTAACATTTTTTAAAATAGATAAATTCAAATTAATATATTTTAAATTACTTTCTTCTATTTTTGTATCATACAAACTACTTTCTGTAAAATCACATCCAATTAGCTTACAATTTTTAAATACCACTTTTACAAAATTGCTACCTGCAAATTTACTATTAGAAAAATCACAATTTTGGAACTCTACATTACTAAAACTTGAGTTTTCAAAATTAGAATCTATAATTTTACAGTTCTTAAAAACACATTTACTAATATCAGCTTCTTGTAACTCTATACCATTTTCGTTTACATTACTAAATATATAATTCTTTACTTCTTCTAATTCTTTATAAACTTCATATATATTATCTATCTCTTCCATTTTTCTCTAATTTCCCCTTAATTTTTTCTATATTCTAATATATCTCCCGGCGTACAATCTAATTCTTTACAGATTGCATCTAAAGTGGAAAATCTAATAGCTTTACCCTTATTGGTTTTTAATATAGATAAATTAGCAGGAGTTATTCCTATTTTCTCGGCAAGTTCTTGTGAACTCATTTTTCTTTTTGCTAGCATCACATCTAAATTAACAATAATAGCCATAGTTTCCCTCCTTTATATAGTTAAATCATTTTCTTCTTTATATTTTATTGCTCTTTTATAAATCTCTGATAATACAATTAATCCTACACCAAATATTAAAAATACTAAAGTTATTATATATGTAAGTAACATATATATAATTACCCAGTTCTCATCTTCAGGACTAAGAAATAACATTATACTATTTATTAAATACATTAATCCCATTACTATTGATGAGATATAGCTTATTCTTAATCTTTTTAAATTTTCTTTATCAAATACATCATTATTTTCTAAACTTTTAAATATTCCAATAAACTGAGTTATTAAAATAGCTGCAGGTATACTTGATAAATACAATATTATTAGGCTTCTTAATGTGTTTGAGCTATTAAAAAAGTTAAAATCGTTTATTACAACTATTCCTCCTAAAATTACTACAATTAGACATATTGTTAATAATATCCATAAAAATACCTTAATTACTGTAGACAAACTTTTCTTTCCTAATATTTTCATTGTTTTTCTCCCTATTCATAATAATTTATTTCTTCTACATTTTGCATTTCTAATATTTCTTTTGCATGTTTTTTAGAAATATTATATTCTTGCCAGTCCATTTTATCTAAATTTAAGTTTTGCTTTTGATTATATAGATATTTTTTGGTAATTTTTACTATATAATCGTCCTTTGCATTTAATAAATTTGTCATTTCACCTGTTGCGTCTGTTCCTAAATTGCATAAATAACTTATATCAAAGTTACTATTTTCTGTATTACTAAAATACTTATCTATATTTTTCTTAGCTATAAAGTTATCTATATTCATAAAGTTTAATAAAACATACATAAAACTTGTAATTATAATACCTGTTTTTAATAAATCTATTTTCTTTCCTAACAAATATATAATAACTGGTATAGAAATCAACATTTCTGTTACTAAAATAAAGTCTACAAATATCCTTAAATACGTATATCCGTAAGTTTCTTGATACAAACTCATTCTATAAAATGCTGATACTATTATTATAATTGTAAATACTACAATTAACAAGCTCATTATTTTATTAAATACTTTTTGTCCTTTTGTTTTTTTCATTTTATTAATATTTGCAACTATTAGTATTATAAAGTTAATAAATGAAACAAACATTAATTGGAAAAATCCTTGCCTTGCATAACTTGAATAGTCAAAGTTTGAATTATTACTTGTATGCATAAACAAATTTGTTATTTGTATAACGCTAAATATTAAATAAATTATATTTAATATTGTAAGAATCATGTTTATTGTTAAATTTTCAAATTTAACTGATACTTCTCTTCTTTCATCTTCTTTAGTAAACAAAGTATTATCTTCTACTAAATTTATAATAAAACCTCCACAAAGCAAAAATGTTATTAATATTATGGCTAATCTTGATACGAGTTTTACAATTCCTTTTATTGATAACACTTCTCCTAAGCTTAAGAATATTTTATCAAATATTCCTTCAAATACTTGATCTGCTGACATTAAAAGTAACAAAACTACTAATATAATTGGTATTGTAATTAAAAGTGCTTTTCCTATTTTTTTTAAGTTTTCTAAAGATTTATTATCTCTTTTTTCTTCTAGAATTTTAAAACAATCCATTATATCTCCAACAGACTCAATCATTCCGCCAAGTACACACCCTGCTTTTTTTAAAAAATCTGGACATTTAAGTTTTGGCCTGCATACATATACGCACATTATAACTCCTAAAGCTGCAATTACAAATACATTTAATAATTTAAATAATACATTATTAAATATAAAATATGTGCTACTTAGTAAAATAATTGGTATTATAAATAAAATAGCTTTTTTATTAATTATCTTCTTTTTCTTATTTAAAATATATATTAAACACCATATACAAGCAATAACAAATATAAATACCGATATTCCTGGCTCTTTATTCCAAAACAATATTGACTGTAATATTGCTAAGACTGCACTTATTCCGAGAATTATTTCCATATTATCCCTCCTTAATTTTCCATAAGTATAAACTATATTTTATCATTTGTCAATATTTTTTTATTGTTTTTCGATAATTTGCATTTTTAAAAAAGCAGTATGATTTATATAAAGTCATACTACTTTTACCCCATATAAGCCTATGGGAATGCGTCAAAGCACTCTTTCTTTAAGTCTATGCCCTTTCCCAGCTAATAACTTCGTAACCTTCTTCGTTCTTAGAAATTTCAAAGCCCTTCTTCTTAAGCTTCTTGCTTGCTTCGTAAGAAAGAGCCTTTACTTTAAAGCTTGTTTTGCCTTGCTTGATAGCTTTTTTAAGCTTTCCTTTTAGCTTCTTCCATTCTTTTTCCAAGAACTCTTTCCGATTCTTTTCTGACATTGCTCTTGCTTTATCAGCGCTGTGCATTTGACACCCTCCTAAAAATCGTGTCTAACGATACTTTATCATTATAATTTATTTTACATAATATGTCAAATTTGTAAATTTCATTTTAGATTATTTTTGAGTATTACTTATTTTTATTTTCATTCTTTGTTTTTCGTTTCATTTTTTCTAACTCTAAATTAGATAATTCTTTTGCTGAAAAATAATCTCCATGACTAATACACGAAACTATTAGTTTTAAAAACTTAATATAATCTTCATCTCTTACCATTTTTCATTACTCTCTTTTCTTTTTTGTATATTACCTCATATTTCTTTTATTTATTGGGTATAACTAATAGTGCACCTTAATTAAAAGAATACTATCATATGTGATACATAATTTCAAGTGTTTCTGCTTATTTTTAGTAAAATTTTCCATATGATTTTATTCCAAGAAAAAATGTGTTCAATATTTGAAACTTGCTTGTTATACTAATATTAATGTTTCTAGAGCAGGAGGTATTAAATATGAATTCTATTACAAAATCTGATATTGACAAACATTTTGGTAAAATATTAAGAAGTTACCGTAAAAAAGCAAAAATTACACAAGAAGAATTAGCTGAACAATTGGGAATTTCTTTAAAATATATTTCTAGAATTGAAAACGGAAATAATGGTGTAAAAACTCAAAACTTGATACAATATATGAATATCTTAGGAGTTCCACCAGATATTTTGTATGGAAAATTCATGACACATCCAAATGTAAAAAACGATATGGCATTATATGAAAAAATTACAGAATTATCAGATGAAGAAAAGGAATTTATTTCTTCAATAATTGATTTGTTAAAAAATTTTAAATAAATTTTTCTTTCATTTTAATAACGCATGGAAAACCATGCGTTATTTATTTTATTATTTTTACTTAGTCCATTATTCTTGCCAAAAAGCTTTATAAGTTTTATATGCTGAATAAACATCAAATTTGCTTGTTACTTCATATGGAGCATGCATTGAAAGGACTGGAACACCACAATCTATTACATCTGCACCTTTGTTAGCAATAATATAGGCTATTGTTCCTCCTCCTCCTATATCTACTTTTCCTAATTCTGCAACTTGATATCTTATATTATGTTTTTCTAATACATTTCTTACCCAAGCAACATATTCAGCGTTTGCATCAGAAGCTCCTGACTTTCCTCTAGATCCAGTATATTTATTTAAGCTAATTCCTCTGCCAATATATCCTGCATTTGTTTTATCTGATACTGAAGCATATAATGGATCAAAACCAGCATCAACATCTGATGATAACATTTTAGAAAAACAAAATACTTTATCTAGTAAATTTGGTTTGTTTACTCCTAACTTATTTAATATTTCAGAAATAAAGAAATCAAACATATGTGATTCCATACCAGTATTTCCAATACTTCCTATTTCCTCTTTATCTGATAAAATACATACAGCTGTATTTTTAACTTTTTCTAATTCCATCATTGCATGTAGTGATGTATAAGCACATACTTTATCATCTTGTCCATATGCTGCAACCATGCTTTCATCTAATCCCATTGTTCTTGCTTTAAATGCTGGTACTAATTCTATTTCTGCGCTTGTTAAATCTTCTTCCGTTATTCCATATTTTTTGTTTAAAATATTTAGAATATTTAGTTTAACTCCTTCTGGAACTTTTTTATCTCCATCTTTAAATGGAATACTTCCAATTAAAAGACTTAAATTTTCTCCATCTATTCCGTTTTTTAACTTCTTCTCCATTTGTTCTTGAGCTAAATGTGGTAAAAGATCAGTAATTGTAAATATTGGGTCATCTTCATTTTCACCAATATTTATTTCAACTGTTTCACCATTTGTTTTAACAATTACACCATGAATACTAAGTGGAATAGTTGTCCATTGGTATTTCTTTATTCCTCCATAATAATGTGTTTTAAAATATGCTAATCCTCCATCTTCAAATAAAGGATTTGGTTTTAAATCTAATCTTGGAGAATCTACATGTGAACCAATAATATGTAGTCCATTTTCAATTCCATTTTCTCCTATTATTGCAAGATACATACTCTTTTTTCTATTAATAAAATAAACTTTGTCTCCTGGTTTTAATGTTTCAAAATTCATGATATCTTTATATCCATTACTATCAGCTAATTCTTTTGCACATTTTATAAACTCTCTTTCTGTTTTTGCTTTATTTAAAAAGTTCATATAACTTTTAGATACTTCATTTATTTCTTTCTTTTCTTCTTCACTTGCATTTTCCCATCCTGTAGTTTGGTTTCTAAATAATTTTTTCTTTAATTCTTCTTCCATAATTTCCTCCTCCTTGTTTTATTCTCTAATTTCTTCCTTAGTATATCACTATAATTAATATTTTTCCATAATTTTTATTATTTATTCTTTAATATTTTTTAACTATCAAATATTGCTTTTATAGTTTTATTTTTTATATTTAATTTTTGTACAATCTTACTTTGAATATAAGTAGTTAGTACTGATGCCACAACAAGATAAATAAACTTTGCATACCAAGCAACGTGGAATTTAACAAAAGCAAAAGTATTTAAGTAAAATATTTGCCATAAATATATCCACATTGTGTGCTGTCCTATAAATAGTATTAATTTGTTATTTAGCTTCTCTTTTACATTAAAAATATTTTTTCTTTCAAATAAATAATATAAAAGTAAAGATATTCCTATTCCATAACTTAAAAAATATATTCTTGGTGGATATTTATAATCACTTATTTTAGTAATTTGGTTTTTAGTAAAATATAAAATTGTAAATATACTTACAAAAATTAATAAACATATTGTAGTAATTTTTAAAATCTTCTTGTTATTCCAATCGTTTAGTCTCATTCCTATATATACACATAATAATCCATATGGAACTAAATAATATATAATATATTCTAGTATTCCATTTGCATTTCCTATTGTATAGAATAATATTTCATATATTATAAATAAAATTACAATTATAGTCTTTTTATATTTTTCTATATTCATTAATATCGGCACTGCAACTGCACATAATATATATATTCTTATTATCCAAACATACCCTATTCCACTGGTTAACTCATAGCTTGTGAGTATTGTGTTTGAATCCAAAGGAAATACCGGATCAAATATACAAACAATTTTTTCTAATAAAAATAAAATTGTTAAAAAAATAAATGTTGGAACTAACAATCTAATTAATCTCTTTCCTATATATTTAAACCAACTTCCACTTCTTTCATAAGACTTTACTGCTACTGTTCCTGAAAGTATTACTAATAAAACAACATCAAAATTTCTTATTTCATCTAAAAAAGTTGGAGCGCCACAATGTGCTAATATAATTAATAACATTGCTATACATCTTAGTACATCAATTGATACTTTTCTTTTTTCTTTTTCCACAAAAACTCTCTCCCCATTTTTATTACCCCATATAGTCTAAAACTTTTTTCCTATTTCGTCAATAATTTTTTGACTTTTTGATTATACTACATAAGAAGAGGTGAATTTTATGAATTCTTTATGGTTATCTGACAATGAAATTTTCAAAAATCTCGATTTAGATAATAATATTAATGAAGATCTTTCTACAGACGTTTGTGTAATAGGCGCTGGTATTTTTGGGCTTACTTGTGGCTATTATTTAACTAAATTAGGATATAAAGTAACTATTTTAGAAAAATCAGATATCGCTTCTAAGGCAACTGGTCACACTACTGGAAAAATTACTAGCCAGCATGGTTTGTTTTATGATTATTTAACTAATTCTTATGGTCACAAATTTGCTAAAGATTATTTAGATGCAAATGAAGAAGCAATTGAAAACATTAAAAATATTATAGATGAAGAAGATATTAATTGTGATTTTAAATACCAAAAATCTTTTGTTTACACTACTAATAAAGAAGAATTTCCTTTTATTAAAAAAGAATACCAAGCTGTATCAAACTTAGGTTATAATTGTGAATTAGTTACAAAAACTGGTCTTCCTTTTGATATTGTCTCTGGTATTTGTTTTAAAAATCAAGCCGAATTTCATCCAGTAAAATATTTATCTGGTCTTTGTAGATGTATTGCAAAAAGAGGTGGAAAAATCTATGTAAATACTACCGCCGTAGATGTTAAGGTGGATGGAAGTGATTATATAACATATACAAAAGATCATCAAATAAAATCTAAATATGTTATTATTGCAACTCATTACCCATTTATTAATTTCCCTGGTTTTTATTTTACAAAAATGTATCAATCAACTTCTTATTTAATTGCAGTAGATACTAAAAAGAGTTTATTTAATGGAATGTATATCTCTAGCAGCTCCCCTACACTTTCTTTTAGAACCGCAATATATAATAATAAAGAAGTACTTTTAATTGGTGGTATGGACCATAAAACTGGACACCCCAGTTCATATAAAGATACTTATGGAAAACTAGAAGAAGTTGCTAAAAAATATTATCCTCACTCAGAAGTTCTATTTAGATGGAACACTAGAGATTGTATTTCTTTAGATAAAATACCTTATATTGGCTCTTTTTCCACTAGTATGCCTAACATGTTTGTTGGAACTGGTTTTAAAAAATGGGGTATGTCTTTATCAAATGTTGCAGCTAATATTGTTGTAGATAAAATCTCAGGTAAATATAATAAATACGCTTATCTTTTTAAATCTTCTCGTCTAAAGCCTATTAAAAATCACGATGAGCTTAAAAATATGTTAGTTCAATCTGCTAACTCACTTTTACTTGATAAATTGAAACGACCTAACATGACTTTTGATGAAATATCAAATAATTCTGGTAGTATTATTGAAGTTAATGGTGAAAAGGTAGGAATCTATAAAGATGAAAATGGTAAGATTTATGCTGTCAAGCCTATTTGCACTCATCTTGGCTGTCTTCTTTCTTGGAATGATATTGATAAGACTTGGGATTGTCCTTGCCATGGTTCTAGATTTAATTTTGATGGTAAAAATTTATATGATCCAGCTTTTAAAAATTTAGATACTTATGATTTGTAAATTATTTATTATTTTTGTTGACTTCTAGCATTTTTTTTGCTACAATGCTTTTAGAATAAATCATATATTTATATGTTTATTTTTTGTTTATTGAACTAGATTTCTTCTAAATAAGTAAATCTAGTTCTATTTTTGTATTAATTTAATTAAAATAACCCCATATTGCTTTTGGCTAAATTCTTTTTCTTATTGACAATTTTCAACAATTTTAGTATTATTTATACATAACAAGAAAATAATATTAAGTTTTATAAATTGGAGCATAAAAACAACATTCCTTTAGGTGGTGGGATATAAGCGACTATATTTCAAGTATATATATTAAACCACTGGAATAACAAAAATATTAAGAAAAAGTAGCGTTGTGTCACCTCAAAGGGTGGCTATACAGTAGGGGCGAAGTGAACACGCCTGTAAGAATAAGGGTTGCCCAAAAAAGGTGGAAACTTAAATACCAAACTTCTTAAACGGATGAAAGAATTTCATCCTCGAAGCCAACTACCTTTAGGTGCTTGGTAGTTCACATATTTGATTAACAACAAAAGATAAAAGGGGGTTTTTTCATGCGTGAAGCAATTAGTAAGCTTCCAGTAATTTCTCTATTTTTTGCTTTAGTAAGCTTTATTATAATGATAACCACTCCACCGCTTAATACAGCTGTAATTGATTTTGCTACATTTTTAGATATAGTAGGATTACTTCTAGCAATTATTTCATTGTTTAATCCAAATTGTAAAAAAGTTTGCGCTATTTTAGCTATTGCTTTTTGCATTACTTCTTTTACTGTAAAATCTAATTTGGACAACAGAAGAAATAATGGTAACATATATGATTATACTACTTACAGAGATCCTATACTAGATATAAATTCTTATTTTCCAAACATTATAACTCCTTCTACTAACACACCTTCAACAACAAATTCTTCTATGCAATCAGAAAATACAACTTCAGATAATGAAGCATCAGATAATATGACATCAGATAATACAACTTCAGACAATACAACTTCAAACAATACATCTTCAGACAATACATCTTCAGACAATACAGTATCAAATAATATAACATTAGATAATACAAATAGTAATAAATAAAATATCCACAAATTGCCTGATACTTCAAATATATTGTTGTTGTTAAATATTACATGAAAATATTTTTTGTTGAAATGATAAAGGAAGTTTAACAAACTAAAATGAAGGTTTTACTGTTATAAAAAATTATAAATTTAAATAGATAAAAACTAGAAATCACAAAAAGGTAATAAACCATTTTTACAAAAGCTAAATAGGTTTATTACTTATTTTTTTATTATTCTTTTCCTTTTCTATCTTGGGGAATTACTTGTTTACTGTAAAGTATTTGTGGTATATTTTTAACCTATGTAAAATGTAAATTCGTAATAGTTTTTGTAAAAAAATATTAAAAATTGCAACATATTTGCAATACATGACCAATACCATTTTGTCTAAAAAGATTTAATATATAATATGTTTAAGCATTTTAAAAAAATTGAAAAGAGATATAAAAATTAGAATATTTTGTAAAAATAAAAACAAAAAAATTAAAGGATGGTAACTATGGAAAATTTTGATTTAGATAGATTTATAAAAGCACAAAAAAGGAAGTATAATATAGCATTTTCAGAAATAAGAGAAGGTAAAAAACAAACTCATTGGATTTGGTATATATTTCCACAAATAAAAGGGTTAGGCCAAAGTGAGACAGCAAAGTATTATTCAATACAAAGCATTGATGAAGCAAAAGCATATTTAGACAATACATACTTATATAATAATTTAATTGACATATGTAACGAGTTATTAAAGTTAAAGTCAAATAATATTTTAGATATTATGGGATATCCAGATAATTTAAAGCTATGTTCTTCTATGACATTATTTTATTTAGTCGCACCTAAAGAAACTATATTTAAGAAAATATTAGATAAATTTTATGATGGCAAATTAGATGAAAACACAATTATATTATGTAATAATTCAGTTAGCAAAAATAAAAAATCGAACTCTGGAATTATAGGCTTTGCTATTGGTGATGCTTTAGGAGTTCCTGCAGAATTTAAGACAAGAGAAGAACTATCACTAAATCCTATAACAGATATGATAGGATTCGGAACATATAATGTACCTGCTGGAACTTGGTCAGATGATACAGCTATGACACTTGCAACTATCGATAGTATCATAGATACTAAAACTATAAATCCAAATGATATGGCTAGCAAATTTTTAGATTGGTTTAGAAATTGTAATTATACAGCTACAGGCGAAGTTTTTGATATTGGAAGAACTACTATACAAGCACTTGCAAAGTTTGAATTAAAATTAGATAATGCAAGTAGCTGTGGTAAAACTGATGAATATAGTAATGGCAACGGCTCTCTTATGAGAATATTACCTATTACCTATTATATTTATTATACAAATATTACAAATAACCAAGAAATATATAATATTGTAAAACAAGTCTCTTCAATCACACATGCACATGATACTAGTATATTAGGTTGTTATATATATGTAAGATTTGCACTAGAATTATTAAATGGAAAAGATAAAGTTGAAGCATATAAAAATATACAAAAACTAGATTATAGCATGTTTAACAATAATACTATAAATAGATATAATAGAATTTTACGTGATGATATAAAAAATATTAGTGAAAATAACATTTCTTCTAGTGGTTACGTTGTAAGTACATTAGAAACTACAATGTGGTTATTCTTAAATTCTGATGATTATAATACTACAATTTTAAAAGCTGTTAATTTAGGGGAGGATACAGATACTATTTCTGCTTGTACTGGTGGATTGCTTGGAATTTACTATGGAATTGAAAGCATTAATGATAGTTGGAAACAAAATCTAAAAAAATATGAGTATATTACCAATTTATGTGATAAATTTGATAAAATATTATATAATTAAGATATTATTTTTATATATTTATGAAAGGAAGAGACATATGAGTTTAAACAAATATAAGAATATTGAATTAACTAACAAAATAAATGAAGCTAATTGTATAACACATTCAGGTAAATTCCATGTTGATGATGTTATATCAACAATATTTTTAAGTAATATTCTTGAAAAAGTTATTTTATTAAGAGTAGCTACTATCAATGATGAAAATGTGGAAAATAAAATAATTTATGATATAGGTATGGGAGAATTTGATCATCATCAAAAAAGTAGAAATGGCATGAGAGAAAACGGAATTTATTATTCTTCAATAGGTTTATTATGGCAAAAATTCGGTAAAAAATATTTAGAAAGATTAAATGTTAAAAAAATAAATAAAACTTTTGAATATATAGATACCGAATTGATACAATATATTGATGCAGCAGATAATATGCAAACTAAATATTTAGATAATAGAATATCACCGGATTTTATAACTTTATGCAATCCTGAATGGAATGAAAATATATCTGAAGAGGATGCTTTTCTTCATGCATTAAAATTAGCAGATGAATTTTGGGATGTTTATATAAAACATGCAATTGCTGAAGTAGAAGCAATAACGATAATTTTGGATAAAATAAAAAAATGCAAAAACTGTTATTTAATACTTGATAAGGAAATGCCATACAAAAAGGCAATAAAGCTTTCTAAGAATAATAATGTAAAATACATAATATTTAAATCACGAAGGGAATGCTATGATATCAGAACATTAACAGATTCCTGTAAATTTAAAGAGGAAATAGTTCAGGCAAAAGATATAAATGTTGCAAAAAATTTAACAAAGATAAATGATTTAATATATGTAGACATCCATGGAAATCTTTGTTGTACAGAAACTTTAGAAAGTGCAATAAAACTTGTAAAATATAATGAAGAAAATAGCTATGAAAATTAAATGTTTAACAATGAGTAAGAAATAAAATTTTAAGGTAAAACAACCTAATACAATCCATAGATATTAGATTATGGAGCGTATTAGATAAAAATAAAATAAAGAAAATTGGATTAGATAAAAAAAGATATTGGGAAATATTAAAATAAAAATAATTAAAGGGGCTTTTTTATAATCTCCTTTTTCTGGTCGTTTGCTTAATTTTATCAAGTTTTTATCTTTTCTTTTCATATATTCTTTCATTGTTGTATTAAAAATTTGTAAATCAATTTTATTTCTATCTCGTAATATATCAATAATTGTTCGGTGAACTACCCATTGTCTAAAGCCAATGGGCTTCCTGCTTCATAGACCTCGTAACCTACTATCTCCACAGGCGTTAATTTGGGCTGTCCCTGCCCTATGTTTTTCTCTATGCCATTTTTCTTAACCCTTCCATAAGGATATTTGTCGCAACATTTATATCCTTGTCATGCTTTGCATTTACCGATAGTATAACACAGAAATTTATTTTTGGCAACCTTGACCCACCGTTTAAAGCCAGTGGGATTGCGGTTGCCCTATTTCAATGTTATTTTTTCTAAAACCTTGCCTTTTCTCATATATCAATTTAACATTATTTAGCTGTTAAAATGCTCTTGTAACTGTTTTATCTGATAAATTTAATTTTTCCTGTGCTTCTTTTCTTGAAAATATTAAAAATATATTGCCTTCTTTATCAATCCAATTATTTTTCATTGATATTGATAATCTATCAAGTAATAATGAATATAATAATTTACTATCTGAATTTAAGTCTTTATAATAAGGAGTTATAAATAATTCTTTTGGTATTTGGTAATAAACATTTTCAAGATATTCATTTGCTTTATAAGGTATAAAATCCATAGCAATAGTTCTCCTTTCAGTTTTATTTGATAACACTGAAAGTATTGAAATATCAATAAATTTTGCTTTGCGGAAATTTGCGGAACAATTTTTTTAAAGAATTAAAAAATTGCGGAACATTTATCAAGAACAAAATATTGGAATTTTGAGAATTTTTCAGAATGATAAAAAATTATGCTATTCTCTATATTTCCTAGAAAATAGCACTTTTTATATTTCTTGACTGTTTTCAAATTTTCTTAAATTCTCTTGAAAAACGGTCTAAATTGGTCGAGGTGACCAAACTTGTTTTCTTTCTAATCGTACTCTTGAGAGAACTTTAAGAATTTTATTATTTTTAATATTACATTTTTTTATGCATTTGCATTTCTTATTTTTAAATCTTTATCGAATTTAATCAATTATTTTTTAATTTTTCTAAAATATCCCTATCTAAAGCTCCAACAGGTAATGGTTGTCCTGTTACTTGAAAGTTTCCGTTAATTCCAGAATATATAATCTGCCCTAAACCACTTTTCCTATATGATGGTATCTGTGCTTGATTAGAGTATCCATTTAATTCATTTGTAGCCCAATCTATTAAATCTTGATTTCCAATATATGATGCAATAATTAATAATCTACTAAATGCAACCTCCAATGATATTTCCTATTTGCTAGTTCTTTTATAATTTTACCCTTTACCATAATAAAACCTCTATTCTTTGAATCCAAACTTCTCCATTCTTTCTTCTTCTCTAGTAGATAATTCTTTTAGCCATTCAGCTAAACCCTTACTATCATTATTTCTTAAAAACTCAAAATACTTTACCCTATCTTCTTTAGCTATAACAACAGGTGGCAAGTCATTTTTTAATAATTCATAATTTATAAGTAATCTACCTGTTCTTCCATTTCCATCTTCAAAAGGATGTATTTTCTCAAAATCAATATGATATTTAGCAATTTTAGTAAAGATATCTTGTTCATCGTGATTATAGTTATATATATAATACATCATTAAATTTGGAACTTTTTCAGGCTCTGGTGGGATATGTTCACTACCTTGAATAAATACTTGTACAGTTCTATAACCTTCTGTATCTTTGATATCTCTATTTATAGTTTCATTTATTTTTTTTATAAATCTCTCGTCAAATTCTTTATTATTTTGTAAATTCTTAAAAACTAATTCTAATGCTTTTTTATGATTTATAGCTTCATATATTTCTCTTGGTTCTTTTCCTTCAATTTTAAAGCTATTGTCATTATAAAGAATAGCATAAGTTTCTGCATAAGTAAGTGTACTTCCTTCAATAGCATTTGAATGATAAGTACTTCTTGTAATTAAATCTTCTAAATAATTCTTATTATTCAAAATAAAATTTAAAATATCCATAACGAAAGACCTCTTTTCAATTATATTTTTAAAAAGAGTATCAATCAAATCATTTCGATTGGTACTCTAAATGTATTTTATATTAAATTTTATAACTGGTCGAGGTGAGGAAAATTTACTTTTGAGAATTACATATTTTCTAACACTTCGATATTTTTTGAATGTAGTTTGAA
>CALXFI010000017.1 GCA_944387535.1 uncultured Clostridia bacterium
AAAAAATTATTTTAAAATTTTTTAAAAAAACTATTGACTTTTGTTAGCAAGTTTTTTGGGACGGGGTCAAAAAACAGTTCTTTTGTTTAAAAAACTCCAAGATTGTTTTGCGGTTTGGTAAAGCTTTTAACGATAAGTAGATAAAATTGTTCCTTTCGTGTATAATTTGAATTGCGACTGGCAAGAAGCAATCAAATTATATAAAAGGGAGATGTTTATAATGAAAAATATCAAAATATAGAAGTAAATAGGCGAAAAGAAAAAACCACCAGCCTAGTTGGTGGTTTTTTCTTCGCTTTTTAATTAGAAGATATTATTTTGTAATATTTGTTGTTTCAGTAATTTTATTTTCTTCTTCGTTTTCTTTATCAATAGCTTTCTTTCTATTTTGTTTAGCTTTTAAGTTGTCTTTAGCAACAGTCATAAGAAGTTTAATTCTGTTAGTTTGGTTAGCTTCACTAGCACCTGGGTCATAATCAATAGGTGAGATGTTAGCTTCAGGATATTTACTACGAATAGTTTTAATAACCCCTTTACCAACAACGTGGTTAGGAAGACATGCAAATGGTTGAACACAAACGATATTAGGAATACCATGCTCAATATATTCAATCATTTCAGCAGTTAAAAACCATCCTTCACCAGTTTGATTACCAATAGACAAAATATCCTTTACTTTATCTTCTAGATGCCAGATATCACAAGGTTGTAAATAGCCTTTCTTAGAATTTGCTAAAGCGATTTTAACATCTTTTTCTAAAATATCTATTAATTTAATTGCTACTTTACTAATTTTAGATGAAGTTTTATTTGTATTTAACAATTTATTAAAAGTAATCTTATGTGTAGCCATAAATTTAACAAATCCCATAAAGTCAGGTAAAATAACTTCTGCGCCTTCTTGTTCCAAAATGTCTGCAACATGATTATTTCCAAATGGATGATATTTAATTAGAACTTCTCCTACTATACCAACTTTAGGTTTTTCTACTGAGGTATCTAATTCAATTTTTTCAAAATCATTTACAATGTCATAAATACTTTGTTTAAACTCTTTATTAGTAGATTTTGTAAGAAGCTTTTTACATTTTTCCATCCACTTATCAAATAAAGCTTGAGATTCACCTTTATGTACTTCATAAGCTCTATTTTTAGTTAGCATTTTTTGTAAAAGGTCAGCATAAACTACAGTTTTAAATAATCTCTCAATAAGAGGAACTGTTAGTTTAAATCCGGGCATTTTCTCCATACCAACAAAGTTTAGAGATATTACAGGAACATTTGGAAAACCTGCATCTTTTAAAGCTTTTCTGATAAATCCAATATAGTTAGTAGCTCTACATCCGCCACCAGTTTGAGAAATAATTAAAGCAGTTTTATTTACATCGTATTTTCCAGATTGTAATGCTTCAATCATTTGACCAGTAACTAAAATAGATGGATAACAAGCATCATTATTAACGTATTTAAGACCAGTATCAACAGTCTTTTGAGTACAATTTCTTAAAAGCTCTATATTATATCCAGAAGCTCTTGCAGCAGTTTCTAAAAGTTCAAAATGTATAGGTGCCATTTGAGGGAATAATATAGTATATTCCTTTTTCATATCTTTAGTAAATATCTTTTTGTGAATTCCGTAATCTCCATCACCTTTTGCTTCTATTTTTTCTTGCTCACGTTTCTTCATACTAGCGATAAGTGAACGAATACGAATACGTACAGCACCTAAGTTATTTACTTCATCTATTTTAATTAAAGTATACATCTTACCATAGCTAGAAAGTATTTCTTCTACTTGGTCAGTAGTTACAGCATCTACACCGCAACCAAATGAATTTAATTGTACTAATTCCAAACAGTCGTGTTTACCAACAAAGTCAGCTGCAGCATAAAGTCTTGCATGGAAAACCCATTGGTCAACAACTCTTAAAGGACGTTTTGCTTCAGTTTTATCAGAAACACTATCTTCTGTTAAAACACATAAACCAAGTGAAGTAATTAAAGTGTCAATACCGTGGTTAATTTCAGGGTCTACATGATAAGGACGTCCTGCTAAAACAATTCCTTTTAAGTTATTATCTTCAATATATTTAACAGTTTCGGCGCCTTTTTGCCTAATATCTGCTTTACATTTTTGATATTCAGCCTCTGCTTTGTCAGCAGCTTCTTCTAATTCTGCTTTTGTAAAGTTATATTCTTTAAATTCATCTAGCTCTAATATTTTCTTGACAAGATTTTTCTTATCAAGAGGAAGGAATGGGTTAATAAACTTAACACCAGGAGCTTTTAAATCTTCTACATTGTTCTTTAAAACCTCTGAGTAAGAAATAACTATAGGGCAGTTATAATGGTTATCCGATTTTTCATATTCCTTTCTAGAATATGGAATACAAGGATAGAATATTGTTTTAATACCTTGTTCTAGTAAACTTTCTACGTGTCCATGAGAAAGTTTTGCAGGATAGCAAACAGACTCAGAAGGCATTGATTCCATACCTTTTTCATAAGTTGCACGAGTACTCTTTTCCGAAATAATTACTCTAAATCCTAAGCTAGTTAGGAAAGTAAACCAGAAAGGATAATCCTCATACATATTTAAAACTCTAGGAATACCAATAGTTCCTCTTGTAGCATATTGTTCTTCTAGAGGTGTATAATCAAAAATTCTCTTATATTTGTATTGAACTAAATTTGGTAAATCCTTTTTCTTTGTAATAGCACCTGCTCCTCTTTCACAACGGTTACCAGATACGTGAATTTGGCCATTACTAAATTTATTAATAGTTAATTTACAATGGTTTTCACAAATACCACAACGTGTATGTGTAACTTTGATTTCTAACTTATCTAATTCATCTTCTTTTAAAATAGTAGATCTATATTCCATATCAAGGTTTGCTTCATATTGTTCTTTAGATAAAAGAGCCATACCATAAGCACCCATAAGACCTGCAATATCTGGTCTAACAACATTTTTACCAACTATCAACTCAAAAGCACGTAAAACAGCATCATTATAGAAAGTTCCACCTTGTACAACAATATGGTCTCCCAATGTTTCTACATCTCTTACTTTCATAACTTTTTGTATAGCATTTTTAATAACAGAATATGAAAGTCCTGCAGAAATATCTCCAACAGAATAACCTTCTTTTTGAGCTTGTTTTATCTTAGAGTTCATAAAAACAGTACATCTAGAACCTAAGTCAACAGGTGTTTTAGATTTTGTAGCTTCTTTTACAAATTCTGAAATTTCTATATTCAAGCTTTTAGCAAAAGTTTCTATAAAAGAACCACAACCTGAAGAACAAGCTTCATTAAGCATAATGTTATCAATTGAACCATTTTTCATTTTTATGTATTTCATATCTTGACCGCCAATGTCAACAATACTAGTAACATCTGGCTCAAATTCTTTAGCAGCTGTATAATGTGCAATTGTTTCTATTTCATTTAGGTCAACATTTAAAGCTGTTTGTATCAAACTTTCTCCATAACCTGTAACCCCACTATATCTTAAAACAGCTTTTTCAGGTAATTCATGATAAAGCTTCTTTAGCATATTCATAACACTTTTTAAAGGATTTCCTTCATTACTTCCATATAAAGAATAAAGAAGTTTTCCATCCCTATCGATTAATACTAGTTTTGTAGTAGTAGAACCAGCATCAATACCAAGATAACAATCACCTTGATATGAAGCTAAATCTGCTCTTTCTACCTTATCTTTGTCATGTCTTTCTTTAAAAGCTTTATATTCATCTTCATTTTTAAATAATGGGTCTAATGGCTTTGAAGTATTATCATGAGAGTTTCTTAAATTTTCAATCTTTTTAGCAAGCTCATCAGGTGTGATAGGAGTTGTATTTATAGAATCCAAAGCAGCACCTTTGGCAACTAAAAGATGAGCTTCCTCTGGTACTATAATTTCATCATCTTTCAAATGAAGTGTTTCTATAAACCTTTTACGTAATTCTGATAAATAATTTAAAGGGCCACCTAAAAATGCGACATTACCTCTAATTGGTCTTCCACAAGCAAGACCACTAATAGTTTGGTTTACAACAGCTTGGAAAATAGATGCAGCAATATCTTCTTTTGCAGCACCATCATTAATTAAAGGTTGAATATCAGTTTTAGCGAAAACTCCACAACGAGATGCAATAGGATAAATAATTTTATAATTCTTTGCAAGCTCATTAAGACCTGCTGTATCAGTGTGAAGTAATGATGCCATCTGGTCTAAGAATGCACCAGTACCACCAGCACAAGTACCATTCATACGTTGTTCAATAGATTGATCAAAATAAATAATTTTAGCATCTTCACCACCAAGCTCAATTACAACGTCAGTTCTTGGTATGTATTTTTCAACAGCTCTTTTACAAGAAACAACCTCTTGAATAAAGTCTACCCCTAAAAATTTAGCAGCAGACATAGCACCAGAACCTGTCAAAGCTAGTGTAAATGTGTTATTTGGATATTTTAATAATAAATCTTCAAGCACACTACATACAGTGTTCTTAGTATCTGAAAAGTGTCTCCTATAATTTTTATATATAGTATTTAGGTTCTTATCCATAACTATAATCTTTACAGTTGTAGAACCTACATCTAAACCTACATGTAATAATTCATTATTCATGACAAAATCTTCCTTTCTGTCTATAAAAATATACTTTTAAACACCTTAATTTTATACGGAAATCGGCATTTTGTCAAATGGAAAATACTGTAAAAAACAAAGCGCTTAGTAAAAATAATTCTATTAAAATAGATGAAAAATTGTAAAAAAAAATGAATAAATTAGAAGTTCTAAAAAGGACAAACAAATAATAATATTGAATATAATAATTAAAGGGAAGAAGGAGGAGAGAATGAAAAATAAAAAAATAATTATAATTTTTTCTGTTTTGCTTATTATTTTAGTAGTGGGTGGATATTTTTTAATTAATTATCTAAGAAAAGATAAGCAAGAAGGAGAGCAGCAAATAGTAGAAGAATATACACCTGAAGAGGAAATATCAGAAGAACAATCAAGACAAACAATTGTAAGCTTGTATTTCCAAAATAAAGAAACAAAGGAATTAGAACCAGAAGCAAGATTAGTGGATATAAAAGAAATATTAGATAATCCGTATGATAGAATAGTAAATTTATTAATAGAAGGGCCAAAAAATGAGGATAAAGAAAATATTTTTCCAGAAAATACAAAATTACTAAATACGTCTTTAGAAGGAGATTGTTTAACATTAAACTTTTCATCAGAGTTTTTAAATTACGATAAAACAGATGAAAAGACAAAAGAAAATTTAGTAAATAGCATAGTAAATACATTAACACAATTAAATGAAGTAAATAGTATAAAAATATTAATAGATGGAGCCCAAAATGAAGAATTTAATGAGGTTTATACTATTCAAAAACTTACTTCTTAAAAAATTTGTATAAATGCATACAACGTGTAAATTTTTTAAAATTATTTAAAAAATATTCTACTTCTCTTAAAGATTTAATTGTGTTATTTTTACAAGTTTTAAAATTGATTTGCTTTTTATGAGGTGGTTTCTTATCACCTCTGTTTTCGTTATAATCCATAAAAATCCTCCAAACTTTGATTTTTAAGTCATTTTGTTATATAATATGTTAAAAATCTTGAAATGTTTAAAGGAAAATAAAATGAAGGTAGAATTAAAAGAAAATGAAAGAATAGATGATTTAGAATTTAAAGGCTTAAAAATCATACAAGACGAAAAAGGTTTTTGCTTTGGAATAGATAGTGTATTACTATCCGATTTTGCTAAAAATATAAAGAAAGAAAGTAAAGTTTTAGATTTAGGAACAGGAACAGGGATTATTTCTATTTTATTGTGTGGAAAAACTGATTTAAGCAAAGTAATAGGAGTAGAAATACAAGAAGAAGTAGCTGATATGGCAAAAAGAAGCAGTAAACTTAATAATTTAGAAGATAAATTCCAAGTTTTAAATGAAAGTATTTTAAACCTAAATAAATTATATGAAAATCAGACATTTGATGCAATAGTTACAAATCCTCCTTATAAAAAGGGTGGTACAGGAATAATTAATGAAGATGAAAAGAAGCTTATTTCAAGGCATGAAATAACAGCTTCTTTAGAAGATTTTA
Organism: uncultured Clostridia bacterium; assembly: GCA_944387535.1. Classification (GTDB taxonomy): domain Bacteria; phylum Bacillota; class Clostridia; order TANB77; family CAG-508; genus CAG-269. The sequence continues at coordinate 6,146 of CALXFI010000017.1, forward strand.
TAAAAGTCTCAAGAGACTTATTAAAAGATAAAGGCGAATTTTATATGGTACATAGACCAGAAAGGTTAGTAGATATTTTAAGTCTTCTTAGAAAATATAAAATAGAACCTAAAGAAATTAGATTTGTATATTCAAATACAAATAAACCACCTAAATTAGTTTTAGTAAAGGGAATTAAAAATGCAAAACCATTTTTAAGGATAGATAGAAATTTATATATTTATGATAAAGAAGGAAATTATACAGAGGAAATATTAAAAATCTATAATAAAATATAGGGGGGAAAAATAAAAAATGAACGAAAATCAAGAAGGAACATTGTATTTAGTTGCAACTCCAATAGGAAATTTGGATGATATAACATTAAGGGCAATAAAAGTACTAAAAGAAGCGGATTTAATAGCAGCAGAAGACACAAGACATACGTTAAAATTATTAAATCATTTGGAAATTTCAAAACCAATGATTAGTTATCATCGTCATAATGAAGAATTACGAAGCGAACATTTAATAAAAGAATTGAAAGAAGGAAAAAATATAGCATTGGTGTCAGATGCAGGAACGCCAGGAATTAGTGATCCTGGAGAAGAAATTGTAAAAGAATGCATAAAAGAAAATATTAAAATAATTCCAGTTCCAGGTGCATGTGCTTTTGTTAATGCTTTAATTACCTCAGGGATTAGTACAAAAGAGTTTTGCTTTTATGGTTTTTTACCTTTAAATAAGAAAAACAGAAAAGAAAAACTAGAAGAAATAAGAGATATAAATAAAACAGTTATTTTATATGAAGCACCTCATAAAATAAAAAATACTTTAGAAGACTTAAGAAAAGTTTTAAACAAAGACAGAAAAGTAGTTTTAGCAAGAGAAATAACTAAGATACATGAAGAGTTTATTAGGGGGAATATAGAAGAAATAATAGAAGAATCAGAAAATTTAAAGGGTGAAATGGTTTTAATTATCGAGGAAAATCATAAGGAAAAAGAAAATGAACTATGTAACTTAAGTATAGAAGAACATTATAAATATTACCAAGAGCAGGGCTTAGAAAAAAAAGAAATAATTAAGAAAATTGCAAAAGATAGAAATGTTAATAAAAATGAAATATATAAATTATTTATAAATAAAGAAGAAGTATAACTTCTTCTTTATTTAAGCTTTATTTTCTTTTAAATTACCTATTTTTTTAGAACAATCCTTACAAATCAATTTACCTTGATATTCAAATAAGTTTTTTGTATTCCCACAAAAGATGCAATTAGGTTCGAATTTTTTTAATACTATTGAAGAGCCATCTACATAAATTTCAATTGGGTCTTTTTCTGCTATATTAAATTGATTTCTTATTTCAATTGGAATTACTACTCTACCTAGTTCATCCATCCTTCTAATAATACCTGTTGATTTCATAACTAAATCCTCCTTAAAAGTTATATATAAACAATCCGCTTGCTTATAGTTTAATATATCATAAATAAATAGCCTGGTCAATTACATTTGGAATAAAAAGTAGAATTATTAAATAAAATTAAGTGGTGATAGTATGTTAAATATAGTTTGGCCAATTTTTATAATAATATCATTTTCATTTGCAATTTTTTCAGGAAATTTAGAAAACTTAAATAATTCTATTTTTGAAAGTACAAATTCTGCAATTAGTTTATCAATTGATTTATTGGGAACTATGTGCCTTTGGAGTGGAATTATGCAAATTGCAAGTAAGACTAGCTTGGTAGAAAATTTAACAAGATTTCTAGAGCCTTTACTCAATTTTTTATTTCCAAAATTAAAAGAAAACAAAAAGATAAAAAAAGAAATATCAATGAATATGATTGCAAATATATTAGGATTAGGAAATGCAGCGACTCCGTTAGGATTAAAAGCAATGAAGTCTATGCAAGAGGAAAATGAAAAAAAAGATACTTTATCAGATTCAATGATGATGTTTATAGTAATAAATACAGCGTCTATACAAATTATTCCTACAACTGTCATTGCGATTAGAAGCTCTTTAGGGTCAGAAAACCCAACATCAATTGTTTTTCCAACTTGGATTGCAACAATAATTGCTGCAGTAGTTGGTGTTTTTGTAGCTAGAATTGTAATTAAACTTACAAAAGGGGAGAAACATGGATGAAAATAATAAATTTTTTATCAAGCGTTGCAATGCCAATGGTAATTCTATTGATTGTTATGTATGGAGTAAAAGAAAAAAATAAAGTATTTGATACATTTTTAGATGGTGCAAAGGAAGGAATTAAAACAACTTTAAGCATTTTACCAACATTAATAGGGCTATTTTTAGCAATTGGAGCATTAAGAAGTTCAGGAGTTTTAGAGTTAATCATAAAAATAGCAAGACCTGTTCTTGATATATTAAATTTTCCGAGTGAGCTTATGCCACTTGCAATATTAAGACCAATATCAGGAAGTGGTTCAATTGCGGTTGCAACAGATATTATGAAAAATTGTGGAGTTGACAGTTTAATAGGAAATATTGCTTCTACAATAATGGGTTCAACAGAGACAACTTTATATACAATTGCAGTTTATGCAAGTTGCATAAAAATAAAAAAGACAAGATATATATTAATCGCAGCACTTGCAGCAGATATTGCGGGAATAATTGCAAGTACTATTATATGTCAAATGATATCATAAAAGCATTAATAGTTAATTTATTAATGTCTTTTTGTGTTTAAAATATTCTTTAATGTTGCTTGACAAATTTTGGAAAGGGTAGTATGATAATTACACTTTAAATTAAAAAATGATTATTTTGTTCTTTGAGAGTTTTCGTCTCAAAAAATCCAATGTAAAAAATAAAATTAAGTAAGAGGTGTGTATGAAATTAATATTATTTATTTCAATATTTTTCATTGTGAGGAAATTAGTTATTCTAAAATTATCAAAAAAAATATTAAAGGAATTAAAAAATGAAAATAACAATAAATTTATAAGATATTAAACTTGTAGAGAAAATATCTTTGGTTTGTAGGCCCCTATTTCCTATTTAATATTTTCTCTACAAAACATATATTAACAAAATATTATCTGTGATAAGTTTCACCATGAGAAATTTTAAAAGCTCTAAAAATTTGCTCTAATAAAAATACTCTAATTAGTTGATGAGGAAAAGTCATTTTTGAAAAGCAAACTTTCAAGTTACAATTATCTAAAACCTCTTTAGTTACCCCTAAAGAACCACCGATAATAAAAGAAATATGGCTATTTTCCATTGAGATTTCATCTAGTTTTTTAGAGAAATCTTCAGAAGAAAATTCTTTACCTTTTAAATCTAAAGCAATTTTAAAACTATCTTTAGGTAAGTGTGAAAGAATTTTATTTGCTTCTTTTTCTTTAATTTCTAATTCTAAACTAGGATTTAATTTATCAGGAATTTTCTCATCAGGAAGTTCTATAAAATCTAATTTACAGTATCTAGATAATCGTTTACTATATTCATCTATAGCATCTTTTAGATAATTTTCTTTTATTTTTCCAACGCAAACTATATGTATATTTAACATATAAGGCTATTACTCCTTTATATTAATAATTTTACTATGAGAATCTCTTGAAGCAACACTAAGAGAAAGATTATTCTCATTGTAATTTTTAGAAATCAATTCATCAACAACAGTTTGGTAAGCAAGTTCTGGAAAATTGCTTTCTTTACTTAAATGCCCAAGCATTGCATTTTTTAAGCCAGATTGTATCAAGTGAGAGATAGTTTTTCCAGCTATTTCATTTGATAAATGACCAGTAGGTCCTGCAATTCTTGTTTTCAAAGAAAATGGATATGGTGAATATCTTAAAACTTCAGGGTCATAATTTGCTTCTAACATAACAAACAAGCTTTCTTCTAAGTTTTTTAAGATATCATTTGTCATATGACCAATATCTGTTGCGACACTTATTTTTTTATCATCTTTATATAAGCTAAAACCACAAGGGTTTGCTGCATCGTGTGGGATTGAAAAAGGTTTAATTAATAAATCACCAATTTCAAATTTATCAGCTACCTTAAAAATATGTATATTTTCGTCTGATATTTTATCTCTTTGTTTTGGCATAGCATCTAATGTTTCTTGATTAACAAATACAGGTAAATCAAATTTTTTAGATAATGTTCCTAAAGATTGTACATGGTCTATATGTTCATGTGTAACTAAAATTCCATCTAAAGATTTAGGATCAATATTTATATCATTTAAAGCTGTTTCTATTTTTTTACAACTAACACCTGCATCAATTAATATTTTAGTATTTTTTGTTTCTACAAAAAGACTATTTCCGCTACTTCCGCTATATAAACTACAAAAATTAAACATTGTTTCTTTACTTCCTTATTCTTCTGTTACTCTTTTTATATTTGCACCAATTTTTCTAAATTTTCCTTCTATATCTTCGTATCCACGGTCAATGTGTTGTAAGTTATAAATATCTGTTTCACCTTGTGCTGCAGTTCCAGCAATTACCAAAGCTGCACCTGCTCTTAAATCTGTAGAGTATACTGGTGCACCATATAGTTTTTTAACGCCTTCAAAAAATGCTGTTTTTCCTTGAGCTGTTATTTTAGCTCCCATTTTATTTAATTCATCAGTATATTGAAATCTTGAATCCCAAATACTTTCATTGATTACACTCGTACCATTAGCTAAAGATAATACAACACCCATTTGAGGTTGTAAATCTGTTGGAAATCCAGGATATGGTAAAGTTTTTATATTTGCTTTATTTGGTCTTTTATTACACCAAACACGAATACTATCACCATAATCTTCAACATTTCCACCAACTTCTATGATTTTTGCTGTTATAGATTCCAAGTGTTTTGTAATGCAATTTTTTAAAGTTAGGTCTCCTCTTGTAGCAACTGCTGCAAGCATAAAAGTTCCAGCTTCTATTTGGTCAGGAACTACTGAATATGTAGCATTTCCATGTAATTTTTCAACTCCATTAATTTTTATTACATCTGTTCCAGCACCACGAATATCAGCCCCCATTGTATTTAAAAAGTTTGCAACATCAACTATGTGAGGCTCTTTAGCAGCATTATCTATAGTTGTTGTGCCTTTAGCTAAAACTGCTGCTAACATTACATTAATAGTTGCTCCAACAGAAACTATATCCATATATATAGAAGTACCTTTTAATTTTTTAGCTTTTGCATTTATTTTTCCTTTTTCAACAGTAACTGTTGCACCTAAAGCTTCAAAACCTTTAATATGTTGGTCAATAGGTCTTGCACCTAATTTACATCCACCAGGCATCCCAACTTCAATTTCACCTTTTCTACTAAGCATAGCTCCTATTAAATAGTAAGAAGCTCTAAATTTACTTGTTAAATCTAAAGGAGCTTTTGTTGTTGTAATATTTCTAGTATCTATGGTAATACTATGTTTATCATTCCAGGTAATTTTAGCACCTAATTTTTCTAGTATTTTACAAGATATTTCTATATCACTAATGTGTGGTAAATTTTCAATAGTGCAAACACCATCTATCAAAAGTGTTGCAGGAAGAATGGCTACTGCTGCATTTTTTGCTCCACTTATTATAACTTCTCCTTTTAGTTGAGTAGGTCCTGTAACTACTAATTTTTCCAATTATATTACCCCCATTAATTTTTTACTTTATTTCGAATAAAAATAGAGTGTATAGTATTACACTCTATTACTCCATAAATATAACATAAAGTTAAGATGATTGCAACTATTTTTTTGCAGTAATGAAACCATTTTCATTGAAAAATTCAAGTATCTTAAATTTAAATTGTATTTTAACATCTGAATCTTCAGAAACTAAGGCATATTCTTCTTCTGACAAACTATCTTCTAATTGCTCTTTGGATTCCTCAGGAACAACTCCAGAAGTTACATCAACAAAACATAGAGGAGGGAACATTACACACCACCAGTTTTGACCTTTGGCTTCACCAATTTCAACTCTTAAGGCATCATAATATCCTGCAGGTAAAGAAATATCTCCATAATCTTTTGTTGGGAATTCAAAATTACCTATACTTATTTTAACATCATAAGAATAACCTTCATCTTTAATTGTTTGCAAAGCAATTTGTTTAAATTCTTCTTGATGTTCAGAAACTAATGCGATTGCTTCATCTTTAGTTTTACAATTACCACAAATTTCTTTCATATATTTAAGTAAGTTATCTCTTACTTTATATTTTAAATCTTGGTCTTCTTTACTATCGCTATTTGCTATAACATGTAATCTAAATACGCTTTTAGCAATATCTGTTGAAACATTTTCAGCATAGGAAAAAGCGCAGATTGTTGTATATAAGAAAAGTAAAAAACTTAAAATAATTACCATTTTTACCTTGGAATTTTTAAATAAATTTAATATTTTTTTCATAAGTTACCTCCGATAAACTTTTTTTCTAAAATCTTCTTGTTTTAAGTATTAACAAATTTGAATAATTTTATACATTGTTTTTAAATACAAGAAAAATGTCGAAAACTTTTTTGAAATATATTTGAAATAATATTGACATATTTGTAAAGAAATGGTAAAATTTACCAGTAAGCAGATAGAGAAAAACTTTATTTCCGTATGCTTTAGAAAGAAAAGGAGAGGTTTTTTAATGAATAAAAATCAAATAACAAAAGAAAAAACATGTGCATTTTATGCAAGCGATTATCATTTTGAAATGATAACTTTACCTTATATTGAAAAGAAATTAGAAGAGCATAAAGAAGTTGTGGTTTTGACAGAAAATAATCTGGAAGATACAATGAAAACATTAATGTCAAGAATTAATTTAAATGAAGAAAAAAAGAATAATATTTATAAAATTAATTGGAAAAATGATGATTTAAATAAATTTAAACAAATAAAAAATGATATGGAAACAAATAAAGAATTAATTATTTTTATAAAAGGAAAAGAAAACTATATAAAAAATATAAATGAAAATATAGAAAAATGGATAAGCCAAAATAATAAAGTAAAAATAATAGATTGCTATGATGTAGAAGAAGTAGGAAAACATTTTACAGAGATTGTAAGTCAATATGAAAATGTCTTAAGTACTACGGGAGAAAAGAAAATAGAAAAATAAAATTTTAAAACAGTTGATATTTTTTTTAAAATAGTATATATATAAATATAAATACTTTATAAAGAAAAGGAGTTGTCGAAATGGATGATAAGTTAGAAGAAATTAAAGCTATTTTAAAAAAATATGGGCAAGGGCATCTATTAAATCATTATGACAAATTGGATGAGACTCATAAGAAAAAACTATTAGAACAAATAGAAGAAATTGATTTTGAACTTGTAAATAGTTTGTATGAAAATACAAAAAAAGAAGTGAAAAATAGCAAGGACGAAATAACACCAATTGATTATCTAGATAAGTTTAAATTAGGGGATAAATATAAATATTATGAAGATATTGGAAAAAAGGCAATTAAAGAAGGAAAATTAGCGGCAGTAACAATGGCTGGAGGACAAGGAACAAGATTAGGACATAATGCGCCAAAAGGAACTTATGATATAGGTTTAGAATCACATAAATCTTTATTTGAGTTATTATGTGATGGACTAAAAGAAGAAGGTAAAAAGTACGGAGTAACAATTCCTTGGTTTATTATGACAAGTAAAGAAAACAATGAAGAAACACTTAAATTTTTTAAAGAACACAAATATTTTGGATATGAAAAAGATAAAAATTTATTTTTCTTTGTTCAAGGAGAGTTACCAATGATGGATACAGAAGGAAAAATCTTAATTGGTGAAGACGGCTTGATTAAACTTGCAGCAGATGGACATGGTGGCGTTTACGAGTCACTTGTAAAAAATGGAATGACAAAGAAAATGAGAGAATTAGGAGTAGAATGGGTATTTATAGGTGGTGTAGATAATTGCCTAGTAAATATGGTAGATCCTGTTCTTATGGGAATTGCAATTGATAAAAAAGTAACAGTTGCTTGTAAATCTGTAGTAAAGGCTAATCCTCATGAAAAAGTAGGAGTATTTTGTAGAAAAAATGGAAAGCCAAATGTAATAGAATATTCAGAAATAACAGATGAAATGGCAGAAGCAAGAGACAAAGATGGAGAATTATTATATGGAGAATCTCATATTCTTTGCAATTTATTTAGCGTGGATGCAATAGAAAGAATGGGAGCAGAACCTCTACCTTACCATGTAGCATACAAAAAAGCAAAATACTTAGATGAAAATGGAAATTTGGTAGTTCCAGATTCACCAAATGCTTATAAATTTGAAGCATTTCTTTTCGATGCATTTAGTGAAGTAGATGATATGGCCATACTTCGAGTAAAAAGAGAAGAAGAATTTGCACCAGTAAAAAATGCAGATTCAGCAGGAGTAGACTGTCCAAAAACAGCTAGAGAATTATATAAAAAATTTCATAATTTAGATTAGAAAAAATGTCGCAAAGGAGGTGTTATCATAATTATAAAAATGAAAACATTTTTATTGCGGCACTTTTGGTAATAAAAATAAAATAAAGAAAATGGAGGAATAAAAAATGAATTATATGGAAGAGTATAAAAAATGGTGTGAAAGCCCAGAATTTGATGAACAAACAAAGAAAGAATTATTAGCAATAAAAGATGATGAAAAAGAAATAGAAGATAGATTCTATAAAGAACTAGAATTTGGAACAGCAGGATTAAGAGGAATAATAGGTGCGGGAACAAACAGAATGAACAAATATACAGTAGGAAAAGCAACACAAGGATTAGCAAATTATATAGTAGAACAAGGAACAGGAGATAAAGGAGTCGCAATTAGTTATGACTCTAGAAGAATGTCAAAAGAATTTAGTTTGCAAACAGCATTAATATTAAATGCAAACGGAATAAAAACATTTCTTTTTGAAAACTTAAGACCAGTACCAGAATTATCATTTGCAGTAAGAGAACTTGGATGTACAGCAGGAGTCATGATAACAGCAAGTCATAATCCACCAAAATATAATGGATATAAAGTGTATTGGGATGACGGCGCTCAAATTGTAGCTCCAAGAGATAAAGATATAATAGCAAAAGTAAGAGCAGTTGAAAGCTATAGTGAGATAAAAGAGATTTCAAGAGAAGAAGCAGAAGAAAAAGGTTTATTTAATGTAATTGGAACAGATATGGATGATAAATATTTGAGCGTGCTAAAATCTAAAGTATTAAATCCAGAAGTTGTAAAAGAAGAAGGAAAAACATTAAAAGTAGTTTATACTCCATTACATGGAACAGGAAATACAGTAGCAGAAAGACTATTACACGAAATAGGATTAGAAAATGTATATGTAGTACCAGAGCAAAAAGAACCAGACGGAAACTTCCCAACAGTAAGTTATCCAAACCCAGAAGATAAAAAGGCATTTAAGTTAGCATTGGAATTGGGAGAAAAAGTAGATGCAGATGTAGTTTTAGCAACAGACCCAGATGCAGATAGATTAGGAATATTTGCAAAAGATAGTAAAACAGGAAGATATATGGAATATACAGGAAATATGTCAGCACTATTAATTGCAGAATATAGAATATCTCAAATGAAAGAAAAAGGAATATTACCAAAAGATGGAATGATAATTACAACAATAGTATCTTCAAATTTAACAAGAGCAATAGCAAAAGAATATGGTTTAGAGTGTATAGAAGTTCTAACAGGATTTAAAAACATAGGAGCTGTAATGAAAAAAGCAGAAGAAAATAAAGATAAAACATATGTATTTGGATTTGAAGAAAGCTATGGCTGCTTAATTGGAGATTATGCAAGAGATAAAGATGGAATTGCAGCAGTAATGGCACTTTGTGAAGCAGCTTGCTATTATAAATCAAAAGGAAAAACATTATGGGATGCAATGGAAGATATTTATAAAAAATATGGATATTATAAAGAAACGCAAGTATCAATTGTATTAGAAGGTGCAGAAGGAGCAGAAAAAATTCAAGAAATGATGACAAATATGAGAAATACAGATGTTGAAAGAATAGGAGATTATAAAGTATTAGAATTTAAAGACATAGAAAAAGATATTAACAAAAATATGGAAACAGGAGAAGTAAAATCTACAGGATTACCAAAATCAAACGTTTTATATTATGAATTAGAAAATGACGCTTGGTGTTGTGTAAGACCATCAGGAACAGAACCTAAAATAAAACTATATATGGGTGTTAAAGGAACATCTGATGAAGATGCAAGTAAAAAATTAGAAGATTTAAAAAATGGAATGGTATCAATTGTAAAATAGAAAAAGTGCTGTTTTTTCATCCCCTGCTGTTTTTTAGGACGGGGTCAAAAAACAGCATTTATTGATTTTATTTTAAAAATATATTATAATGTCAATATGTAAATATTTGGTAGCCGATTATTAGCTAAGCGATTAGCTAAAGAGAGGAGGACAAATGTCCACGGAATGCCAGAGCATTTTTAGGATGATTGAAAAAGGAAAGGAGCTTAGGATTTTGTTAACAAACACAGATGAATATGATTTCGGAAAAGCTATTGTTTGTCCGGTTCATATTAGGTTTTCTGATAGTAGTTGTTTTCCTTATAGGAAAGAGACTGCTCATCACAAGAATAGAGAGAATGAAACTGAACTTTTGGTAAATCAAAGACAAAGAATGACATATTTGTTAGATTGCCCTAAAATCAAAGGAAGTAGATGTAAGTTGCAAATCACAAATGATTATCTACTTAAAAGTGGAGAAGATTATTATGCGTTTGTTGAAATAAAGTGAAAAAATAAAGTAAGCTCAAATTTAAAATTGTTCTAAAAATAACCCACAGTTAGTTTTATAGCTGTGGGTTTTAAATTATTTAGTATCTAATTTCCATTCTGGAAGATTTCTTTGAATTGCTCCAAATAAATTTGCTCTAACCATTGGAATACTTTTGCCTAAAGTATAAATTAATTGTTTCATATCTTCACGTTTAGAAGTTCCATCCATTGGACAAACTTTAGGCATTACAGATAAATTATTCTTTTTAATAAACCTTTTTGTTTCTTTCTCAGGTGTATATATTAAAGGTCTAATTAAAGTTATTTTAGTTCTATCCATATAGCTCATAGGTGCAAATGTGCCAATATTTCCAGTATATAATAAATTTAATAAAAATGTTTCTAAGACATCGTCTTGGTTGTGCCCCAAAGCTATTTTATTACATCCTTCACGTATAGCTACAGAATTGATAACTCCTCTTCTTAAATTAGCACATAATGAACAAGGATTTTTTTCTTTTCTTATATCGAAAACAATTTCTTTTGCATGACTTTTTTCAATAAATAAAGGTACTTCCAAATTGTTGCATATTTCTTGTAAAAATTTAGTATCAAAAAACTCAAAACCAGGGTCTATACTTATTGCAACCAATTCAAATTTTTTAGGATAAAATCTTTGTAAAGATTTAAATGCATAAAGCATTGTTATTGAGTCTTTTCCTCCAGATAAGCATACAGCAATTTTATCTCCTTCTTCTATCATCTTATATTCTTCTATTGCTTTTCGCATATGACTTAATATTCTTTGCATTTCTATCACCTATATAATTATAACAGACCGTGTCAAGAATTTGTAGAAATTAATAACATATATATAATTAAAGAAAAAATTTATCTAAGTTAAATAAAAAATAAGTGTATTATACAAAAAAATATTTTAAAGAGTATATAGAGGAAGAGATTTGCTTTTGTTGACTTTTTTTTATAATTATTTTATAATTAAAGCGTTATAAATAAAAAATTAAATATGTACCAGTAGCTCACCAGGATAGAGCGCTTCCCTCCTAAGGAAGAGGTAGGGGGTTCGAGTCCCTTCTGGTACACCACTTTTGTATTTAAGGAAATGATATGGAAGAAAAAGAAAAGTTTATGAAGGAAGCTATAAAAGAAGCAAAGAAAGCATATGACAAGTTAGAAGTTCCTGTAGGAGCTGTAATTGTTAAAGATGGGAAAATAATTGCTAGAGCTCATAATTTAAAAGAAACAAAAAAAGATACAACAAAACATGCAGAAATATTAGCAATTGAAAAAGCAAGTAAAAAGTTAGATGCTTGGAGGCTTCTAGATTGTGAAATGTATGTAACACTTGAGCCTTGTTCAATGTGTGCAGGAGCAATAATTAATGCGAGAATAAAAAAATTATATATTGGAGCATTAGATGAAAAAACAGGGGCAGCAGGCTCTGTTTTAAACTTATTTGAAGACTATAAATTTAATCATAATGTAGAAGTAGAAAAAGGTATTATGAAAGAAACTTGTGAAAAGATTTTAAAAGACTTTTTTAAATATTTAAGGAAACTAAAAAGTAAGAAATAAAACTAAAAGGGATGCTTAAAGCTTTAGGAGGAGATATGAAAGAAAAAATAAAATATATAACTAGTAGAAAATCATTTCATATTTGTATGATAATTATAATAGTAGCAGTTATATTATTTGTAGCAGGAATAATGGTATTAAGATATCAAGTAGAAGGTGAGACCAATATGCCATTTGATATAGAAAAAATTACTTTAATAAGTACGTCAGATGGTGTAGATAAAAACCAAGAAGGAGAGGCTACTAATTGGGCTTTTGATATCAACCAAAATAATGATATATATATTTATATAGAAAAAAATGATGACTATAAAAAAGAAGAAGCAATAAAAAGTATTGTTATAGATAATTTAAATGTACAAAAAAATAAAGAGATAGGAACAGTTAAGTTCTATAGACCTAATACTTTAGAAACAGGGGGGAATTTTAGTAATACAGAAGAAAACGAGGTTCAAAAAGTAGAATATACAGGAGGAATGGAATCAGATATTAAAAATTTAGTAATATCTAATCAAGGAGGAATTATTCTTTTTAGGTATGCAAATAATAATGTTGCAGAGTTCAACTCAGATGTCTCAACAACAGATACAATAACAACTAATCAATTATTAAAAAGTGCTAATGTAAATGAAGAAGATTTAAAATCAAAGTTATCATTTGATTTAAGCATAACAACAGAAGATGGAAAAGAATACAAAGCAACTATATCATTAGATTTACCTGTTGAAGGTGTTGTCCAAAATGGAACAGCTTCAAAAGAAATAACTAATTTAGATGATATTGTGTTTAAAAGAACGAAAAATTAAAAATTTACTTGATAAAATATAAAATTCATTATATAATACAAATGGTATGTACCTTAAATCTTTGTATGGAGAGTAGACCAATAAAGACCTATGAACCTTGTCAGGTCCGGGAGGAAGCAGCAATAAGTAGATATCTTTATGTGGGATACTTTCCATAGAGAGATTTAAAGTAACTACCATTTTTTATATAAGGATGTGAGAAAATTGGGATACACAGCTCTTTATAGAAAATTTAGACCACTTACTTTTTCAGAAATAGTGGGTCAAGACCATATAACAAGAACGTTAAAAAATCAAATTATTGCAGGAAGAGTGGGCCATGCTTATTTATTCAATGGAGGAAGAGGAACAGGGAAAACTTCAGCCGCAAAGGTGCTTGCTAGAGCAATTAACTGTTTAAATCCAAAAGATGGTGAACCTTGTAATGAATGTGAAATATGCAAAGGAGCTTTAAATGGATCACTTACTGATATTGTTGAAATGGATGCAGCATCTAATAATAGTGTAGAGGATATAAGAGCAATCCGCGAAGAGGTAAATTTTTTACCAACAAAAGCAAAATATAGAGTATATATTATAGATGAGGTTCATATGTTATCACAAGGGGCATTTAATGCTTTACTTAAAACATTGGAGGAACCACCAGAGCATGTTAAATTTATACTAGCTACAACAGAACCACAAAGATTACCTGCGACAATTTTGTCTAGGTGCCAAAGATTTGATTTTAAAAGAATTTCTAATGAAAATATTATTAAAAGACTAAAAGTAGTTTGTAAAGAAAGTAATATAGAAATAACTAATGAAGCTATGCAAATGATAGCAGTGTTAGCAGAAGGTGCAATGAGAGATGCTTTATCAATATTAGAAAGATGTGTGCAAGATGGAGAAAACAAAATTGATGAAGATAAAATTAGAGATTTAGTAGGAATTCCTAAAACAACTTATGTTCATAATGTAGTAGAGGGGCTTGTAAACTATGATGTAGATAAAGCTTTAGAAGGTGTAGATGTAGTTTTAAATGATGGAAAAGATATTAATAATTTACTTTGGGAAATGATAAAATATGTTAAAGATATTTTAGTATTTAAAACTTCCAAAAAATTAGATTTATATACGGAGGAAGAACTAAAAACAATTGAAGAGTTAGCAAATAAGGTAACTAAGGAAAAGTTAATTGATTTAGTATATAAACTTTCTGAATTAGAAAGTGATATAAAGTGGTCAACACAAAAAACAATAGTATTTCAAGCAGGGATTATTAGGTTATGTAGTAAACAGGCAGAGGTAAGTTCTAATTTAGAGGAAAGAGTAGAAAAAATAGAAAAATATTTGAAGTCAGGTAAAGGTATTACAGTAAATCAATCAAATTTAAATACCGGAAATGTAATTGCTCAAAGAAATGGACAAATAAATAGAATGATACAAAATAATTCTAATACATCTGTAGCTCAAAATAAAAATGTTACTAGACCAAAAGCAGAAGGAACAACGACAAAGTTTTCAAATAAAGCAGAAGAGTATTGGCCACAAATTGTAAATGAATTAAAACAAAATGGTAAAATAGTATTATGCACAAGCTTAAAAGGAACTGTAGCAAATGAACTAAATGATATGACTGTTGGAATTGAGTTCCCAAATGGTATGAGTTCGTTTGATAGATCCATTTTAGAAAAACCAGAAAATTTGAAAGAAATTTCTACAATGGTTTCAATGGCTTGTGGAAAGCCAATGCAAATTAAATATATATCTGGAAATAGTAATGTGCGTCAAATGTCAGAAGAAGAAAATTTGCAAAAGTTTGCGAATGATTCAGATATACCATTTAATGTAATTGAATAAAATAAAAATTAAAGGAGGATTTTATAATGTCAAAAAGAGGTGGATTCCCAGGAGGAATGGGAGGATTTGGAGGAATGAATCTAAATAATTTAATGAAAGAAGCAAAAAAAATGCAAGCTGATATGGAAAAATCACAAGCAGAGCTTGCAACTAAAGAGTTTGAAGCTTCAAGCGGAGGAGGAGCTATAAATGTAAAAGTATCAGGAGAAAAAATGATCAAAGAAATAAAAATCAAACCAGAAGTAGTAGATCCTGATGATGTAGAAATGCTAGAAGATTTAATTTTAACATGTGTTAATGAAGCATTAAGACAAGTTGATTCAGCACAAGCTCAATCTCTTGGAAAATATAATATACCAGGATTAGGACTTTAAATAAAAGTCCTTTAAAGTTGGAGGAATAAAGGATGTCATTATACTCACCATCAATAGAGAAATTAATTGAAAGTTTTGAAAAATTACCAAGTATTGGACATAAAACAGCAGCAAGACTTGCATTTTATATGTTAAATTGTTCAGAGGAGGAAACAAATGAATTTGTTTCTTCTATTATAAATGCAAAGAAAAATTTAAAATATTGTAGTGTATGTTATAATATTTCGGATACAGATCCTTGTCCTATATGTGGTAATCCTAAAAGAGATAAAAGTGTAATTTGTGTTGTTGAAGATGTTCGAGACGTTGTTGCGATGGAGAAAACACATGAATTTAAAGGTGTTTATCATGTGCTTCATGGTTCAATATCTCCAATGAATGGAGTAGGCCCAGATGATATAAAAATTAAAGAGCTTCTTTCAAGATTAATGGGAGGAGAAGTAAAAGAAGTAATTCTTGCAACTAATCCTAGAGTAGAAGGAGAAGCAACAGCAATGTATTTATCAAAACTTATTAAGCCTTTAGGTGTTAAAGTAACAAGGATAGCTCATGGTATACCAGTCGGTGGAGACTTAGAATATACAGATGAGATTACTTTAACAAAAGCTTTAGAAGGAAGAACAGAAATGTAAATAATAAACCAATAATAAGCGAAAGTTTTTTATTGGTTGTTTTTTTATAAATAGTAAATAATAATAACTAAATAAAAAATCTATTATTATTTATCTATATTATAATTTTTTATTATTGTTTAAAATTGAATAAAAAGGAAATACTATTAAAAATATAAAATAAAAAAACAAAATGTTTAATTGCTAGTAAAACTAGAAAAATAGACTGTAAAAAGCTCAAAACTATTAGAAAATCTAAACTAATAATATCATAAAAAGTAAAAAAATCAATGGAAACTTAAGTTTTAAATATTACATTTTTGTTACAAGAAGAAAAAAATATTGAAAGAAGAAAAAATATATGATATCATAATTTCGAGAAAAGAAGGGGCAAAAAAGAACGAGGGGAAAATAAGAAAAGAAAAAATAGCTAAAAGCCTTGAAATTACTATCCTATATCGGATTTAAAAAATATGAAAATAATCTGAAATAGCGTAGGTGAAAAATTACAAGAAAAAGGCTCACTAGTCATTTTGTATTTATAAAATGCTAGTTGCTATGTGAAAATGTTATTATAACATTAATGACCTTGGCTTCTGTCGTTAATTTGTCTAAGCTTTGTTGTTAATAGCGAAAGTTATAAAGAAATTATACAATAAGAAAGATAATTATTTGAAAGCTTTTAATGGAATTTCGAAGCCGATGGTAATAGGTTACCCGATTTTTCTTAAACAAAAAATATAAAGAAATGTGAAAAATACTTTATATTTAAGAACTTTGATTGAGTACTAAAGAAAGGGGGGAGAAAAATGGCAAAAGAAAAAAAGAAAAGCTCAGGAACAGCGATATGGGTACTTTTATTAGTATTAATCGTTATAGTTGTAGCTCTTGTTATTTATAGATTTGTTAATAATAATGGAAATAACACAACTAATACTAATAGTAGTAGTACTAGTACAACTCGAGAGGTGATAGACAGCGGTGATTATAATGCAAGATTGCAAGATGTACAAAAGCAAATAGATGACCAAGAAGAAAAAATAAATAAAATTAATCAAGAAATTTCAACATCAATGGAAGAAAGAACACAATTAGAACAGCAATTAATAGATTTATCAGGACAAACAAATGAATAGGAGGGAAGAAAATGGCAGAGAAAAAACAAAAAGCAAAAGCAAAAAGAAAACAACAAGGCGTACCAGTTATTGCTATAGTTCTTGTTATAGTTGTTATAGTCGCTATAGTAGCTATTGTTATACACAATAAAAACAAAGAACCTGATATAGCATCTGACGGAACACAAGTAAATCAATATGCAGCAAATGCAAAAAATGCTGATGATATTAAAATAAAAGATAGTGATTCAAATGAAGTAAAAATAGAAAAAATACAAGGAAAATTAGAGCTTTTGAATAAAGAAATAGATGAAAAACAATCAGAAATTGATACAGAGACACAAAAACTAAATAAGTTATATGAAGAATATGTATCTATAATGAATGAAAGCCAAACAGGAGTATCAACAAATGATAATGCACAAGCTCAATAAGTTATAAGAAATAGACCTTAAGTTAACTTAGGGTTTATTTTTTGTATTTTTATAGTTTTATAACGTAATAATTTAGTAAAAAATATCCTAATTAGTTAAATACTAATAAGGATATTTAGGAAAATCATATTCAATATGTGAACTACCAATTGTCTAAAGCCAGTGGGATTGCGGTTGCTTTATTTCAATTATTATTTAATAGTATTCTACAAATATCGTCAGTTGAATTAGGTTTAGCCAAAAGCTTAGTGTTTTCTTTCATTTGATTTAACTTATCTTTATTATTAAGAAGATTTTCTATTACTTTTTTACTATCATCAGATTTTCTGATCCAAACAGCTATACCTTTGCTTTCAAGAAATTCAGCATTTTCTTCTTCTTGACCTGGGATAGGATTAATAATAACCATAGGCAAATTAGATGCTAAACTTTCAGAGGTAGTAAGTCCCCCAGGTTTAGTAACAACTAAATTAGAAATGCTCATAAGCTTTGGCACTTCAGTTGAAAAACCAATAATTTTAACATTATCTCTTGCTTGATTATTATCAACTATTTCTTCGAAAGCGGTCTTCATTTTAGGATTTTTACCAGAAATAGCAATTATTTGAAGGTTATGTTTTAATGTCTCCTTAACAAAATTTTCAAAAATTTGAACTGTTCTAGTTTTTCCAAGACCGAATTCTCCACCTCCAAAAAATAGTATTGTAAACTTATTTTCATCTAGATTATATTCCTTTATAATTTCAAATCTGTTATAATTTACTTTAAATTTATCAGAAATAGGAATACCAGTAGCATATATTTTATTTTCACTTACATCTTTACTAATTAAATATTGCTTCATTTTATCATGTGCAACAAAAAAATAATCAGTAAATTCATGTCCAACTAACCATTGGTCATGAGGCGCAAAATCAGTCATTATTGTTGCAATTTTAGCAGATATTTTATTTTTCCTTTTTAAATAACTACACATTTGACTACCAAATGGATGTGTAGAAATAATTAAATCTGGATTTTTTTCTCTAAGTAACTTTAGAAGTTTAATAGCTAAAATTTTATTAGATCTTGTAGAAATATGAGCAAGTGGCCCCTTTTGAGCATCAGAATAAATTCTTCCCCAAGCCCAAGGCACTTTTTTTGCCATTTCTCTGTAAGCTGCAGTAGTTACTTTTTCGATAGTTTTATTAACATATTTCATACAGTCAATTAATTCTACATCTATATCGTTATAATTATTTTTTATGCAATTTTCAATAGACTTTGCAGCATTTAAATGCCCTCCACCATAAGATGCATAAAATATTAATACCTTCATAAACTTTCTCCTTTTATTTTTTTTCAAATTGTATCATAAATAAATAAAAATTTCAAAAAATGGAATAAATCTTAAGAAATTTATACAAAATAATAAAAATTGGAAAAGAAAAAGGTGATAATTTGAAAAACATAATAAAAATAATAATTTTATTTTTTATTTTACTAATAACAGTAATTACAATAATAATATTTGATAATAATGTAAGTAATCAAAATATTAGTTATGCTGCAAGTTCTAATACATCAGATGTTCAATTAATGGCAAGAGCAATAAATGGAGAGGCAAGAGGTGAACCATACGAAGGACAAGTAGCAGTAGGAGCAGTTATATTAAATAGAGTAAAAAGTTCACAATTTCCAAATACAATAGCAGGGGTAATTTATCAATCAGGAGCATTTACAGCTGTAGCAGATGGACAGATAAATGTACCAATAGAAGAAGGGTCAACTGTGTATAAGGCAGCAAAAGATGCAATGAATGGATGGGATCCAACAGGTGGTTGTATATACTATTTTAATCCAAATACAGCAACAAATAAGTGGATTTGGTCTAGACCACAGGTAAAAACAATAGGAAAACATATATTTTGTAAATAAAAAATTTTGTAAAAATTAGAAAGGACGAAAATTATGAAAAATATATTAGTAGATTGGAAAAATAGGTTAAAAAAAGGGCACATGCTAAGTGTTATATGTGTACTACTAATAATTGTTGCTATATTAGGAGTTATTTTGTATCAAAAACAAAGAGAATATAGACAAGCATCAGAAAATAGCTATAATATGGCATTTTATGAATTGGTAGACTATGTACAAAATGTAGAAACATATCTTGCAAAATCTTTAATATCATCAACTCCAGAACATGGAGCAGAAACATTAACTCATTTATGGAGAGAAGCAAACTTAGCACAGGCATATTTAAGTAGACTACCAATAGAAAGTCAAGAACTATCAAGCACAGAAAAATTCTTAAATCAAGTAAGCGACTATAGCTATAGTTTATCTAGAAAAAATATCTATAATGAAGGTCTATCAGAAGAAGACTTGAATAACTTAAAAGAGTTACACACATATAGTGTTGATTTAGAGAATACTTTAAATCAACTATCAGAAGACTTAAATAATGGAAGATTTAGTTGGGGAGAATTAACAGAAAAAGGAACAGTAGCATTTGCACAGCAAGTAGATAATATCTCAAAAGAAAGTTTTAGTAATTTAGAAGAAAACTTCCATGAATATTCTGGATTAATATATGATGGTGCATATTCAGAACATTTAACAAGTAGTGAACCTAAAGGTTTAACAGGTGATGATATAGATGAAAATAGAGCAAAAGAAATAGCTGAAGAATTTGTAGGAAAAAATAATATAAAAGAAACAACAAACTTGGGCTTTTCTGAAAATGCAACAATACCAGTATATGACTTTTCTATAACAAATAATAATGATGAAACAGTAAATATATCAATATCTAAAAAAGGTGGACATATTGTATATATGAATAGCAATAGAGAGGTTTCATCTGAAATAATAAATGAGGAAGAAGCGGGAAATAAAGCAAAAGAATTTTTAGATAATAAAGGTTTTCCTAATATGAAAGAAACATATTATTTGAAACAAGAAGGAATAGTAACAATAAATTATGCTTATATGCAAGATAATGTTATCATGTATCCAGATTTAATAAAAGTAAAAGTTGCCTTAGATAATGGGGAAGTATTAGGAATAGAAACAACAGGATATTTAAATAACCATACTGAAAGGGATATTAGTCGTGATAAAATAAAAATAACAGAACAACAAGCAAAAGGAAATTTAAATAAAAATTTAGAAATAGTATCAAGTGGGATGGCAGTTATACCTACAGAGTGGGAAACAGAAATACTTTGCTATGAATTTAAGGGTAAGGTAGAAGATAAAGAATTTTTAGTTTATATTAATGCTGAAAATGGTAGAGAAGAAGATATTTTAATTATTACAAATACACCAAATGGAACATTGGCTATGTAAATTAAAACTGCTGTTTTTTGACCCCGTCCCAAAAAACAGCAGTTTGTTTTTAATGTCTTTTATATGTATCTTTTGAAAGTAGAACTCTGCTAACTACTTGACCGTTACGTTTTAAAATCTTATATGCTTCTGAATAAATTGCTGTTGATGTTCTTCCTGTTTCATATGCAGAGATTTCAACATCATAATCATCATCTTGTTTCTTTCCAAATATTTGAAATTGTGCTACTCCTCCAGATACAGAACATGTTATTTTTATTGGATAATTTCTATTGTTTTTAAATTGAAAATCAATAGAGCCATAAACAACAGTTGCATCTCTACTTGCTGTAACATAAGAAGGAACAAATTGGTGATTACTTCTTTGTGTTACTTCTAGGTTTGCATATACAACGGCATTATATAAAGTTGAAGTAATTTGACAAATACCACCGCCTAATCCGTCTACAACTTCACCACTTACATAAATAGGTGCTTCTTTATATCCGGCTGCAATAGTTCTTTCACCTACTACTTTATTATAAGAGAATGTTTCTCCTGGCATTAGAACTGTTCCATTAATTTTATTTGCAGCAAGTTGTAAGTTTGTTGTTCTATCTTTATTACTAGCAGCATACTTGGTAGAAAAGCTTGATAATAAATCAGGAAAAGCTTCTGTTCCAATCATATTAGTAGTTACACTAGGATATAATGTTTTTAAAGGAATTGTATATTCTTCAGCTGTTTGGTCTCCTATAATATTTTTAGCTTCATCAATTGATACATTAAAATCTAATCCGTTTTCAGAAGGGTATACGGAAAATGGATTTTGTGTATAGTAAGCATCTTTTGGTTCCTTGTATATTTCTGAATGAATTTTATCAATATCAATTGCTGCTGGAGTTTGTGATTTTACAGCTATTTCTATAGGCTCATTAATCTTAGAAAAATCTGAAATAGTAGATCTTATAGCTTGTATTGTAGCTTCTACATCAACTACATTTCCTTCTTTTCCATTAGTGATTATTAAATTGTTACCATCTATGTAATAACTACTTTCAACAACTTTATCTGGAAGTTGTGTTGAAATTTCATTTAAGTTTTGAGTAAGTTGTTCTTCATCTAAGTTTAAAGTTGGTTCAATATTCACTTTACTAAACATTGTAGATAAAACATAGAAATTATTTTGGAATAGATTTCCTTGTCTTCCAATGTTATATGCATTGTTTACAGCATTTTTAACATCAAAGCTAACACCTATTTGTGAAAGAGATATAGTTGTTTGATAGTCTCCATGTTTTAACGTAATTTCTTCAGGCAAAGAACTTGTAATGTAATTTTCTACTTGATCTTTAGCATCAGTTTTGCTCATATTTGAAACATCTATACCTTTTACGGATACACCTGAAACTATATTTGGATTTAATGCATTATAACCAGCAAATATAAGAAAAGCAATGACAATTATTGTTATAATAATAAAAATCAAAATACCTAAAATAGATAAAGGACTTCTTTTTTTCTTTTCATTTTCTACAGGTGTAAATTCTTGAATAGGTTCTTCAGAAGAAGTAGAAGTGTCTTTGACATCTTCTTTTATAGGTGTATCCTCCTGAATAGCTTCATCTTTTTTTTCTTCGATTTTTTTTGAATTTTCTTCCTTTTTTAAATTTTTTTCTAGTTCTTTATTATTTTTTTCTAATTCCTTTTCAATTTGTTTTGTGCTCATTCTTTACTCCTTTTGCAAAATATCCATTTAATTATACCATATATTTTTGTCAAAAAAAATATATTTATATAAAAAAATGTCAAAATAAAATTTTAAAATTTGTTTATACTATAATTATAAAACATTAATTAATGTTTTATGAATCCAAAATAGAAATTTTCAAAATTAGAAAATTTACAAGGAGGATATTATGAGCAAGTTAATTTCTAATAATTTAAGAGAAGAAATAGCAAAAGAACTAGGAGTATACGACAAAGTAGCTCAAGATGGTGGTAGTTGGGCAAACGTATCATCAAGAGATTGTGGTAACATTGTAAAAAAAGCAATAGAAATAGCAAATAGAAGTGTAGAAAACAAATAGCAGAAAAACTTGGGGCAGAAAAGCTCCAAGTTTTAAATGTAAATAATCTTCCGGCTATGCCGGTAGTAACATAGGCTTTAGCTATGTACTATACAAAACTCCCTTCATGATA
>CALXFI010000018.1 GCA_944387535.1 uncultured Clostridia bacterium
TATAGATTATATTAAATATTAAAAAATAAAGAAAGGAGTCGTATGGTTATTTAAGTTATTAAATATATCATACAAGGTAATTATATGTCAAACTTTGAAAAAGTAGTAACAAAAGCATTAAAAGAAGCTGATGAAGCAAGAGGAGAAGGAATAAGCATTGGAATTATGCAAGTTGTAAAAGAAATGATAAAAAACAAAATGAAAGATGAAGATATAATAAAATATACACATATTAGTGAAAAAGAACTAGAAGAATTAAAACTACAAATGGCTTAAGAATAATACAAGACTTCTTTTTAGTTTGTTGGTTTCGGTTTAACTAAATAAAAAAGAGAAGATGGTTGTATGTCAAACTTTGAAAAAGTAGTAACAAAAGCGTTAAAAGAAGCTGATGAAGCAAGAGGAGAAGGAATAAGCATTGGAAAGGGACAAGGAATTATACAAGTTGTAAAAGAAATGCTAAAAGATAAAATGTCAGATGAAGATATAATAAAATATACGCATATTAGTAAAAAAGAGTTTTAGAAGACCTAAAATTACAAATGGCATAATATATTTTGGAACAACATTAGTTTTTAATAAAACCTCGAGTACAATATTGTATTTAAGGTTTTTCTTTTTTTATTTTTTTGTTCTTTATTTTTTTGCTTTTTTGTTCTTTTGTTGCTTCGTTTTTCTTGACAATTAGGCTTTGTATTGATAATATATATTTGATATATTGCCGTTGGAGGAAAAGATGATTTATCCAGATGAATATTTTGATAAAATAGATGAAATAACAATAGAATATTTAAAAAAACATAGAATAAAAGCACTGATATTAGATATGGATAATACTTTAATAAATAGAAATTCTGAAATGCCTGAAAGTGTATTTAATTGGGCAAAAGAGATAAAAGGTCAAGGAATAAAATTAATAATAGTATCAAATAGTAATAAAAAAGAAAAACTAGAAAAAATATCTAGTATGCTTGGGATTAAATATATAATTTTTGCAAAAAAACCATTAAAAAGCGGACTAATGAAGGCTGTAGAGTTTTTAGGAGAAGATGTGAGCCATATTGCAGTAGTAGGAGATCAAATATTTACAGATGTAATTGGTGGAAATAGATGTAAAATGTATACAATATTAGTAGAATCTTTGGAAGATAAAGACTTTTGGTATACAGCATGGAAAAGACCAATAGAAAATAGAATAAAAGAGAAGATTAAAAATAGAAAATAGATAAAAAGTAAAAATAAAATTTTAAAATTTATTGGAGGAAAAAAGATGTATATAAATGATGTACATATAGTATACTATTTTGTAGCAGCAATTTTAGGATTGTTTGTAGGAGAATTAGTTAACTGGGCAAATAAAAGACTTCCAGAATATAAAAAATTTTTCTCAAGAGAATTTTTTACAGAACATAGAATGGAATTTAAACCTAATTATATATTAATGTTATTAACAGCCGTAATTTATGTAACATTAATATATGTATTGGGAATAAAAGACACTTTAATTGCAAACTTAGATTTAATAAAATATCTAATATTAACACCAATGTTATTATCTGTATTTGTAATAGACTATAAACAGCAAATAATACCAAATAGACTAAATTTAACAATATTTGAGGTAGGAATCGTATTTGCATTTTTGTATGGATTATCAGATGTAGCAATAACAATAAACATGTTACTTGGAATGCTAGCAGGAGGAGGAATATTCTTACTAATAACATTAGTGGGAGGCCTATTCTATGGAAAAGAAGCAATGGGCTTTGGTGATGTAAAACTAATGGGAGCACTAGGTTTATATTTTGGATTATCAAATATAATTGTCATTACACTAATGTCATTTTTAATAGGAGCAATACTTAGTATTTTATTGTTAGTTAGTAAAATAAAAAAATCAAGTGAATATATACCATTTGGACCATTTATAGTAATTGGGACATTTATAAGTATGTATATACCATTTGAACAGATAAAAAATGTATTATTACAAATATTTACATTAGGAATGTATAATTTAAAATAAAATGTAGTTAGTAGTTAGAAGGTAATAAAAAACGTAATAAAAAAGTAATAGAAAATAGGGAGATGGATTGTATGAACTCTAAATTACAATGGTTAAGAAATACTATGTCAAGTTTGGACATGCAAGGATTAATAATATCAAATCCAACTAATATAAAATATTTAACAGGAATAGATGCAGAAGGAACATTACTTCTTACAAGAAAAGATAATATATTTATAACAGATGGAAGATACATAGAACATGTACATAGTATACTTACATTATATGATGAAATAATAGTATATGATATAAATGATGTATCAAGTGATGATTATGAAAATTTCTTTATGTTTTGTGAAAATGTAGGATTTGAAGAATTTTACGTTACATATGCAGACTATAAAGAATTAATTAGAAAATATAAAATTAATAATTTAGTAGAAACAGAGCATATAATAGAAAGACAAAGGATGATAAAAGATAAAGACGAAATATCAAATATAGAAAAAGCATGTGAAATAACAGATGAGTGTTTTAAATATATATTAACATATATAAAACCAGGGATGACAGAAAAACAAATAGCAGAAGAAATAGAAGAATACTATAAACAAAGAACAGATGGTTTATCGTTTGAAACAATAGTAGCATCTGGAGAAAATACATCAATGCCACATGCAGTACCAACAGATAGAAAGATACAAGAGCAAGATATAATAACAATAGATATGGGATGCAAAGTAAATGGATATTGCTCAGATATGACAAGAACATTCTTTGTAGGAAGTGTACCAGACTATATAAAACCAGTATATGATTTAGTGTTAAAAAATGAGAAACAAACATTAGAAGAAATGAAAGATGGAGAAAGTACAAGACTACTTACAAAAATGGTAGAAAATGACTTTAAACTAAATGGATATGACTTAATACACGCATTAGGACATGGAGTAGGAATGGAAATACATGAAGCACCATATATTAATTATAGGTCAGATACACAACTAAAAGAAAATATGGTAGTAACAGACGAACCAGGAATATATATACCTGGAAAATTTGGAGTAAGAATAGAAGACACAGTACAAATAACAAAATTTGGTTGTATAAGTTTAACCAAATCTGAGAAAAATTATATTATAATATAATATTAATGTGCTGTTTTTTGGGACGGGGTCAAAAAACAGCACAATATAAATAAAAGTATATATTGATTTTTATTAAAAAATGTAGTAAAATAAAAAAAGTTAATTAAAGAAATGAAAGGAGAAATAATTATGGCATCAGTATATTCAGCAGGAGATTTTAGAAATGGAACAACATTTGAAATGGATGGAAACGTTTATAGAGTTGTAGAATTCCAACATGTAAAACCAGGAAAGGGGTCAGCATTTGTTAGAACAAAAATAAAAAATGTAATAACAGGAGCAACATTAGAAAAAACATTCAACCCATCAGATAAATTCCCAGCAGCAGAAATAGAGAAAAAAGCAATGCAATATTTATATAATGATGGAGGTCTATATTATTTCATGGATAATGAAACATATGACCAAATTCCATTAAATGAAGAACAATTAGGAGATTGTTTAAAATACTTAAAAGAAAATATGGAAGTAACAATGCTTTCATATAAGGGAAATGTATTTGCAGTAGAACCACCAACATTTGTTGAATTAGAGGTTACATATACAGAACCAGGATTTAGTGGAAATACTACAACAACATCAGGAAAACCAGCAAAACTAGAAACTGGTTTAGAAATACAAGTTCCATTATTCGTAAATATAGGAGATGTTATCAAAATAGATACAAGAACAGGCGAATATATGGAAAGAATTTAGGAAAGGTGATTTTTATAAAATGGGAACAATCAAAACCGAATATAAGAGTTTTTTAGATGACATAGAGAAAAATATAAAAAATAAAGAAGACTTAGAATACGTAAAGAAAAGATTTTCAAGCTTCTTAGATGTTATGTTAGACCAAATAGATTACATTATTGATTATAAAAAAGAAGAAATCGATAAATTAGAAAAAACTCAAAAAGAAATAGAAGGTAAAATGTCTAAAATGCAACAAGTAATAGACAATATAGAAAAAGATATATATGACGAAGGATTTGATTTTGAAATTACTTGTCCTTATTGTAATTATGAATTCTTTATAGATGTGGATGAAAATAAAACAGAAGTAGAATGTCCAGAATGTAAAAACATGATAGAACTAGACTGGTCTGGAGATGTTGATGATGAACCAGATGCAGATGGATGTAATGGTGATTGCCATGGATGTTCTGGATGTGGAGACGAAGACGATGATATGTAATGTCTAATTTGGGGCACATCTATGTTAAACAAAAAAAGTAATAAACAATAATAGAGAGTCACTAAGGTGACTCTTTTTGAAGTCATATTTAAGACTGTGTTGTAAACCAAAGTAAAATTATTTAGCAACAAAATTTGTAACTATCTAATCTAGTTTGACTTTTAATTATGGCGAATATGACATAATTAAAATTGTTCCGATTATATGATTCTATTTAAAAGAAATCTAAAGGGTTTTGGTATTTACCATCAATACGAATACCCAAATGTAGGTGGCAGCCAGTAGTAGCACCATTTGTAGGTTTACCAGTGGAGTCAGAATATTGGTTACCAGGAACACCATAAACATATTTAGGACCAACTTGACCTATTACTTGTCCTTGTTTTACCTTGTCACCAACTTCAACAATAAAATTAGGATCACAATGACAATAAGTAACTCTAAAATTTGAAAAAGAAAGAGTAATAGTATAGCCACCTGCTCCTAAAAACTGTCTAAAAGTAATTTCACCGTCAGCAACTGCAATAAATTTGGTACCTTGAGGTGCCGGAATATCAATCCCAGAATGAGAAGAAGAGGCACCAGAAGTAGGAGAAACTCTTTTACCAAAATAAGAACTAATACGAGTATAACCAGGAAGTGGCCAGACAAAACCATCAGGATTAAAAGCAATAATTTCAGAATCTATTTCTTCTTGACTATTAGAGTTTCCAAAAGTAGGAATAAAAAAGATACAAATAAATAAAGTAAAAAATAGAATAAAAATAATAAAACTATTTAAAATTTTATTGATAAAATCACCTCCTAAAAATAAAAAAATAGGAAACAAAACACTTAGTTTTATTCCCTATAACTAATATTTGGCAGGGGCAGAAGGATTCGAACCCTCACAAGCGGTTTTGGAGACCGATGTGCTACCATTGACACTATACCCCTATATTTAAAACACAGTTATTATATTAACACAAAAAAAATAAATTATCAATATTTTTTAATAAATTTTATTGACTTTTTTCTCTTATCATAATAAAATATATGAAATTAAATAAATATTCGTTACGTTGAAGGAGAAAAAATGCTTGTAAAATTTATTTCTAGAGAGCAAGTGATGGTGGAATACTTGTAATAAATAAGCATGGGGAGCTTTGGAGTAACTTTTTAATTGAGGTGCTTAAATTAGAATTTTTCTAATTTAGGAAATAGGGTGGAAACGCGGAGAAACTTTCGTCCCTAGCTAAGTTATTTTAAATTTAGCTAAGGAGGAAAGTTTTTTCTTTAGCTAAGAAAAGGAGGAATTTTTATGTTAGAATCAATGGACACATTAGTAGCACTTTGTAAAAACAGGGGATTTATTTATCCAGGATCAGAAATTTATGGAGGATTAGCAAATACTTGGGATTATGGACCATTAGGAAATGAACTAAAAAACAATGTAAAAAATGCATGGAGAAAGAAATTTATCCAAGAACAAAAAAATGTAGTAGGATTGGATGCAGCAATTTTGATGAATCCAGAAACATGGGTAGCATCAGGACACGTAGGAGGATTTTCAGACCCATTAATAGACTGTAAAGAGTGTAAAACACGTCATAGAGCAGATAAATTAATAGAAGAATGGGCACATGAACAAGGAAAAGACATGATAGCAGATGGAATGAGTGAACAAGAATTAATAGACTTTATAAATGAGCACAAAATACCATGCCCTAATTGTGGAAAAACAAACTTTACAGATATAAGAAAATTCAACTTAATGTTTAAAACATCACAAGGAGTAACAGAAGATAAAAAATCAGAAATATATTTAAGACCAGAAACAGCACAAGGAATATTTGTTGACTTTAAAAGCGTGCTAAGAACATCAAGAAAAAAATTACCAATGGGAATTGCACAAATTGGAAAAGCCTTTAGAAATGAAATAACACCAGGAAACTTCACATTTAGAACACGTGAATTTGAACAAATGGAAATGGAATTCTTCTGTAAGCCAGGAACAGATTTGGAGTGGTTTAAATATTGGAAAGACTATTCAGAAAACTGGTTATTAAGCTTAGGAATGAAAAAAGAAAATATTAGATTAAGAGACCATAGTAAAGAAGAGTTAGTATTCTATAGTAAAGCAACAACAGATATAGAATTTAACTTCCCATTTGGATGGGGAGAACTTTGGGGAATTGCAGATAGAACAGATTATGACTTATCAAGACATATGGAACATTCAAAACAAGACTTAAGCTATCAAGACCCAGAAACAAACGAAAAATATGTACCATATGTAATAGAACCATCACTAGGAGCAGATAGAGTAGTATTAGCATTTCTATGTAATGCATATGATGAAGAAGAGATAGCAGAAGGTGATGTAAGAACAGTTCTACATCTACATCCAGCATTAGCACCATATAAAGTAGCAGTACTTCCACTATCTAAAAAATTATCAGAAAAAGCAAATGAAGTTTATGAAAAATTAGCAAAGAAATTCATGTGTGATTATGATGAAACAGGAAGTATAGGAAAACGTTATAGAAGACAAGATGAAATAGGAACACCTTATTGTGTAACAATAGACTTTGATACTTTAGAAGATGAAACAGTAACAATACGTGATAGAGACACAATGGAACAAATAAGAGTAAAAATAGAAGACTTAAGTAACTGGATAGAAGAAAAGATAGAATTTTAAGAAATTGCTGTTTTTTAGGACGGGGTCAAAAAACAGCGCCTAAATAATAAAGAGATTTAAGTTTTTATAACTTTAAGTCTCTTTTTTTTTGTCGAAAAATGAGGAATTTTGCGATGAAAAGTTTAAATTTTTTTTAGAAAAAGTTGCAAAATCAAATTATATGTGTTATAGTCTATCTTAGATTTAGTCAACTAAAAAATTTATATTCGTAATTTTAAAATTTAATAAAAAGTAGATATAAGATTTATTCAAATTTTTATCAAAAAAATCCGTAGAAAGAAAATCAAAGAAAAAATTAGAAAAAAGAAGAAAAGAACAAGTATTAATACTTAAATCTTTAAATTTACTACAAAATCAAATTTGATTTATTAATAACATTAGACTATAATAAGGAGGAAGATATTGGAACACAAAAAAAGTACTAATAAAAGTAGAAATAACAATATGAAAAGTAATAATAAAAAAATAGATAATGAACATGATAAAGTAGTTAAGGAATTACTTAAGGAAGAGGATGAGGAAGTATATATTCTAAATAAAGCATTGAGACTAAGTTTAAAATCAGATGAAATAGAAATATATACAAATAGTTTTGTAACAAGTAATTATAAATATAAAGAAGCAGATTGTGTATACAAGTTAAAAGGTAAAAATGTATTCTTTGTAGTAGAGCATCAAAGTGTAATAGATTTTAGAATGCCATATAGGATGTCAAATTACCAAATAGAAGTAATGAGAAGTTGTGAAAACTATAAAAATACAAAAGATAATAAAGAAGCATTAGTAATAGGAGTAGTGTTATATACAGGGAGAGCAGAGTGGACAGCAGAACGATATATAAGAAATATACAACATTATTTTGATGATGGAGTAAAAACAATTCTAGGTGATAATAAGACATTGGGAAATTATACAATAATAGACATAAATAAATGTACTGAAGAAGAACTGTTAATAGCTAAAAGTTTAATTAGTAAAGTAATGCTAATAGAAAAGGTAAGAAAAACAGAAGATTTAGGAAAAGTATTAATTAAAATGATAAAATATTTAGATGCCAGAGGCTTAAAATATATAGATAATTTAATAAAAAATATATTAGTAGAAGACTTAGGAGAGGAAAAGGCAGAAGAAATTTTAATTATTTACAGAAAAGCAATAAAAGGAGAAGGAAGTGATGAAGAAATGGAATTAGCAATATCAAAAACAATACATGATGAAATAGTAACAAGAGAAAGACGCGGAGAAAAACAGGGCAGAAAGAATGTGGCAAAAAAATTATTAATAATGGGATATAGTATAGACGAAGTAGGAAAAATTACAGAACTTAGTAAAAAAGAAGTCGAAGAGCTAAAAAGCAAATGAGGTAAGATATAAAAAGGAAGGTGAATGCCTTCCTAAATTATTTTTTCTCATAAAGATCACTTATTGGAACATTTCTTTCTTCAAAATTATCAACAAAACCAACCTTTGCAATATCACTATTTACTCCTTGTATCCATACGACCCTTTCATTATAAAACACATCACATTTTTCATCATGAGATAAAATATCATTAATTCTTTCTATATTCATATTACCTCCTTAAATATATTTATTAAAAGTATATCCTGAACAAGAAAAAATATTCTTAAGAATATATATAAAGATGCAAAGTATAAGATTAAAATTTGACTAATATTGATAATTAAGGTAAAATAGATGGGTATAATACATTTTAGGAGGAAAATTATGAAGATACAATTTGAGGATAAAGAAGTTAAAATTGAAAAGGGAAAAACAATAGCAGAAGGTTTTAAAGATGAAATTGAAAAAAGTAAATATACAGTTATAGGAGCAATATATAATAATGAATATGTAGATTTAAATGAAAAAATAGATAGAGATGGAACTTTAGAATTATTAGATATTTCTACAAAAGAAGGATTAAGAGCATATAGAAGAACATTAATATTTATATTTGCAATGGCATTAAGAAAAATGTATCCAGATAATAGAGCAACTGTAAATTATCAGATGGCAAATGCGATATATTGTGATATTGGAGATATGGATGTAACAGATGAAATCATAGAAGAATTAAATAAACAAATGAGAGAAATTGTAGAAAAAGATTTACCAATTACCAAAATTACTATGAATAGGGAAGAAGCGGAAAAATTTTTCAAAGAAAAAAATACAAAAAGAGGATTATTGCAATTTGAATTAAAATCAAACAAGAAAATCTATATGAACTTTTGTGAAGATTATTTTAACTATTGTTATGGAATTATGGCCAATAGAACAGGAGTAATAAAAACATTTAACGTTATAAAATATGATAAAGGGCTTTTAATAAGATACCCAAGTGTAGAGCAACCAAATAAATTACCAAGTTTAATGCAAAATAAAAAATTAAAGTGGGCATTTAATGAATATAATGAAATCCATAAAATATTAGGAATGAATGCAGTCTATATGTTAAATGAAGCAGTAAAGCAAAAAACAATAAAAGATGTAATAATGATAGATGAAGCCTTGCATGAAAAGAAAATAGCAAATATAGCAGATAAAATTGCAAAAGACAGAAAAATAAAAATGATACTAATTGCAGGACCATCATCATCTGGAAAAACAACATTTGCACAAAGATTAGGAATACAATTAAGAATAAATAAAATAAAACCAGTAACAATTTCAGTTGATAATTATTTTGTAGAAAGAAAAGATACTCCAAGAGATGAAAACGGTAAATATAATTTTGAAGCAATAGAAGCGATTGACTTAAAATTATTTAATGACCATCTAACTAAGTTGTTAGCAGGGGAAGAAGTTGAAATACCACAATTTGACTTTTTAGAAGGAACAAAAAGATATAAAGGAAATAAATTACAATTAAAAGATGATGAAGTACTAGTTATAGAAGGAATACATTGTTTAAATGATAAATTAACAAGTAGTATACCAAAAGACCAAAAATTTAAAATATATATTAGTGCTTTAACTGTTTTAAATATGGATAGATATACAAAAGTATCATCATCAGATGTAAGGTTAATTAGAAGAATAGTAAGAGATTATCAATTTAGAGGATATACTGCAAAGCATACAATAGACGGATGGGCAAGTGTAACAAAAGGCGAAGTAGAGAATATATTCCCATTTCAAGAAGATGCAGATGTAATCTTCAATACTTCACTTATTTATGAGCTAGGAGTATTAAAAGGATTAGCAACACCAATGTTAAAAGAAATAACAAAGGA
Source organism: uncultured Clostridia bacterium (assembly GCA_944387535.1). Taxonomy (GTDB): domain Bacteria; phylum Bacillota; class Clostridia; order TANB77; family CAG-508; genus CAG-269. The sequence continues at coordinate 10,260 of CALXFI010000018.1, forward strand.
AGAACCAGAATATGCAGAAGCTAGCAGGTTACTTGGAATATTAAAATATATAAGGTCAATTCCAGCGAGTGAAGTTCCAACAAACTCATTACTTAAAGAATTTGTTGGAGGAGGAGATTTCAAATATTAAATATTAAATATTAAAAAATATTTTTGAAAAATATTTTTGCTGTTTTTTAGGACGGGGTCAAAAAACAGCAACCTACAATTTTAAAAATTCATTATAGAGAAAATATAAAAAGCTACTTTGGGAGGAGAATTTAGTATAAAAATGGAAAATAGAAATTTTGTGAAAAATGATGATGAATTTATATGTGAAAATTGTGGAAGAAAAGTTCCAAAACTTGGTTATTCTTCTAGAAATCATTGTCCATATTGTTTACATTCAAAACATGTAGATATTAAGCCAGGAGATAGAATGGAGACTTGTGGACGGAGATTTAGAGCCGGTAAGTTTAGAAATAGATGGTAAAAAAGGATATGTTATAATATTTAAATGTAAAAAATGTGGAGCAATAAGAAAAAATAAGGCAGCAAAAGATGACAATATGGATTTAATAATAAAATTAAGTAGTAAACAAATAATTTAGTGCTGTTTTTTAGGACGGGGTCAAAAAACAGCAAAAAAATAACAAAATATAGGGATAAAAAATAGGGGCAAAATTTATAGAAAGTGAGATGATTGCAATTTCAAGAGTAGCAAGAAAGATAAATAGAGCCTCTTTTTTTCATGTAATTGTGCAAGGAATAAATAAAGAAAATATTTTTAAAGAGGAAAGAAATAAAAATCAATATTTAAAATTAATGAAAAAATTATGTAAAAAATATAATATAAAAATTGTAGCATATTGCGTAATGAATAATCATGCACATTTTTTATTACATATTAATACAATTCAAGATTTGTCAAAAGCAATGCATATCATAAATTGTTTATATGCTAGATATTATAATTATATGAAAGATGGAAGAAGAGGATATGTTTTTAAAGATAGATTTGTAAGTGAACCAATTACTAGTAAAAGATATTTTATTAATTGCATAAAATACATACATATGAATCCAGTAAAAGCAAGAATTGTAAAAAAATGTGAAGAGTATAAATTTTCGTCATATGGTAGTTATAAGCAAAATGTTTTAAATGACGAATTAAAAGAAAATGAAATTTTTTCAAAGAGTGATTATGAAGATATAATTAATAATACTTATACTGATTATATTTTTTATGACATTGATGAAAACATAAATTATAAGATAAGACAAGGAATTTTAGAATTCATAAAAAAGGAACAAATATATTTATTCGAAATTTTTTCAAATAGAAATATTTTAATAAAGTTAATAAAATTCTTAAAAAATGTTAAAAAGATAAAATATACACAAATAAGAGAATTTTTTGATATAACAAGAGGAACAATGGAAAGTATAACTAGAAGAATAAGGGAAAATAAATAATGCTGTTTTTTGACCCCGTCCTAAAAAACAGCATTACATTTTAGATTTCTCTATATAGATTTCCACTTGTAAAATCTTTTCCTTGAAATTTTTTACCTTCTCTTACAGTTTTTATAATTTCATTTATTTTTTGAATATTTTCATGCAAAATATCAATTCTTGCATAATCTATTTGAAAGTCTTTAGGTGAGATAGATGTGATTTTACTATTAAATAAAGTTGTTACTGTTTGAATATTATCAGGCATAATTTCAAACTTCATATTTAATCTATCTTTTAAATAATATATTTTATCATTTTGGCATCTCATTTTGCAAGTAGGGTAACATTTATTAGTTTCTCCGAGCAAGCAATAATTCATATGTAATAAAGGAATTTTACCATAAACAATCAATTCCTTTTGTAAATAGTTATAATTACAAAGTTCTGTTAGTGTATTTTTATCAAGTTCTGGTGATAATGTAAATTTGCTAACTCCTAACTTTTTTAGTTCTAATACAGTTTGTGAGTTAAATACATTAAATGTATAATTTGAAATTATCTTAAAATATTTGTTTAAATCTTTAAATAAACCATTTAATAGTTTTATATTACAAATATTAGAGATAACGAATCCTTGAATATTGTATTTATTAACAGCAGTTTCTGCATTTGCTAAAAATAGATTTTTATAGTTACCTTTAACAATTGTTGGCATATAAATGTATGTATCAAATCTTTTACTAATTGCTTTTAAACAAGGTTCGTATTTTTTATTTGTAAAGTATTTTAATGGTATATACACATCATCAACATCTTCTAGTTTATTATAATCAAAAGTTTCATCTATAATATTTAATAATAAAGATATTTTAGGTGGTTTGTTTTTTGATAGTTTTGCCATTGTCCTCATATTTTTTAATGTCGTGTTTTCTTTTTTATTAATTTTATCTAGCGTAGTTTTTGATATATTTCTATGAATACCAGCTTGTGCTATACTTCCTATATTAGATAAAGCAGTTCTTCTTAATTCATTTAATATACTTAGTTTTGGTAAAAATACATCATCATCTATATCGACTTTTATATTTTTGAAATAATAAGGCGAAGTTGATGTTTTTGATATTTGATTTATTACAGTTTGTTTATCTAAAGGTCTAGTTTTAGCTTGTCCAGGGATAAAGTCTAGGTTACATGTAATAGATAAATTTTTATAGAGTTTTATATTACTACAAGAAGTGACATGTATTGAAACAGGTTGTTTCTTTTTAATAGTTACTGTACAATTTAATGCAACTTTTCTATTTTCCCCTTGATAACTTTCTTTAGCTTCTTTAGTTAATTCTTTTGAAGATAGTCTATAAATCTTATCACCATTTTGTACGTTTCCTTTAATTCTTCCGATTGTTACAGTTTGACCTATATTCGTTTCTTTTATATTTTCGTTATTTTCCATTAGTTCTGAAATTCTATAACTTCCTGAACGATTTTCAATAGCTATTGTATCTCCAATTGCAATTTTATCTTCCAACTCAAGGGTAATGTATCCTTTATTTTTATTATATCTTTTTACAGTTCCAATATATAAGCCCATATTATTTGGTTTTTCTTTGTACACAAGATTTTTATTACTACTACTATCTAAATGGCCAGAAGATGTCATACCACGATTAAATGCTTGTATCAATGTTTTTTTATCTTTACTAGATACTTTATATTCTTCTTTTTTATTTTGTGCTAAATCAAGATATTTTCTATATATTTTTGTTACTATTGCTACATATTCTGGTGATTTCATTCTTCCTTCTATTTTTAGACATTTAACACCACTATCTACAAAATCAGGAAGGTAGTCTAAACCACATAAGTCTCTTGTACTTAATAAATATCCAGAGTCTATAGTTTTATCATTTTCTAATAATTCATATGGAAGTCTACAAGGACCTGCACATTTTCCTCTATTTCCAGAACGCCCGCCTATCATACTAGAAAATAGACATTGACCAGAATAAGAAATACATAAAGCTCCATGAACAAAACATTCAATTTCTACTTTAGTATTTTTACATATGTAGTCTATTTCGTCTAATGATAATTCTCTTGCTAAAACTACTCTTTTAAAACCTAAATCTTGTAATTCTAATGCACCATTTAAATTGTGCACTGTCATTTGAGTACTTCCATGAATTGGTAAGTCTGGAAACAATTCAATTAGTTTTCTTGCTAACCCTAAATCTTGAACTATAATTGCATCGATTCCATATTCATATGCTCTTGTTGCAAGCATGATAGCATCATCAAATTCAGTATCTTTTATTAGAGTATTTAAAGTTAAGTTTGTTTTCACACCACGAATTTTAGCATATTCAATAGCTTTTTTTAGACTTTCACCAGTAAAATTATGAGCAAATGCTCTTGCATTAAAAAAGCCAGAACCAAAATATACACTATCTGCACCATTTTGAACGGCTGCTTTTAAACATTCAAAATCTCCTACAGGAGCAAGTAACTCTATCATTTAAAATCGCCCTCCTATAAGTTTTTTTATTAATTATATCATTAAAAGAAAAAAAGACAAATATTTTTATAAAAAATTATTTTTAGACAAAAAAGAACCCCCCTTTCGAGGGGAAAGAATAATTCTTTTTTAGTTTTAGGGCTGGTAAAGCTTAGGTGTTCCGTCTGGATTGACCATAACTGTAAGTTGACAACCTGCACCCATACTAGTAGTACTAGCAAACATATACATAACATTTGTATCTGGGTCATAGAAAGTGCAGATGTAATTGCCATCGAAATTGTCCTCACTTACTAGTACCAATCCATTGCCTTCAGCAATTTCTGAAGCGCTTGCAGTTTCAGAATCGGAACATCCAGTAAGTCCAAAGCCCAAAACCATTGCGAGGGTGATACTAATCACAAGTCCGAGTTTCTTAAGCATAATAATTCCTCTCTTACGTCCTACCTTGTGGTAGGGATTTACAAGTACAGCCAAATAACTGTATACATCAATTGTAACACATTTTTAAGATTATGTAAAATTAATACATACCTAATTCATTTGCTTTTGTAAAATTTTAAAATTTATTGACGAAAAAAATCGAAAATGATATAATGCAAATATCAAACCAAGGAAAAATTAAGGAGGACTTTTATGGATAGTCATAAGAAAAATATAAGAAATTTAATTTTATTTATAATTGCTATGTTTCTGATATGTGTAACTTGTTATGTAGGGGTAGCTATAACAACTTCTTCTAAAATAGAAAAAGCAGAAAGAGTAAAATATTTAGCAGCAACAGAAAATACTACAACTGGTTCAAATACTAGCACTACAAGTAATAGTAGTTCAAGTTCAAGCAATACTTCAAGTACAAGAAGTACTTCTCAAAGTACAGAATCTAGTAATGCAAACTTATCAATGTTAGGAATAAGACCATCACAGTATGATTTCTCAGGATTTAAATCAGGAACAACTACATATGATGTAACAGTTCCAGCAGATGTTGATGAAGTAGAAGTATATGGAACAGCACAAGATAGTAATGCAAAAGTTAGTGGTTTAGGAACAAAAACATTAGAAGAAGGAAAAAATGATTTATCAATTGTTGTAACAGCACAAGATGGAACAGAAAAAATTTATACAATAAATGTAACAAGAGAAAGTAGTGAGGGTTCAAGTACAAATTCAGAAGGAACAGAAACTTCAGGAGATGGATTATCTTCTTTAAAAATAGGAGATTTAGAATTATCACCTGCATTTAGTACATCTGTTTATGAATATACAGCAAAATATATTGGTGAAGGAACTGAAGTAAATGTAGATGCAACAGCAACAAATCCAGATTATACAGTAGAAGTAACAGGAAATGATAATTTACAAGAAGGAGAAAATACTATTACTATTTTAGTAACTGATGAAGAGGGTGAAAATGTTGCAACATATCAGGTAACTGTAAATAAAAGTTTAGTAGATGAAGAAAAAATAGCAAGAGAGCAAGAAGAAGCAAGACAAAAAGAAGAACAAAAGAAAATGATAATTATAGGAGTAGCAGCAGGAGTAATTGTTTTAATAATTGTAATTGCTTTAATTATTAGACATAGAAGAAATAAAGCTTGGGCAGAAGAATATACTGTACCATTTTCAGGATTAAATGATGATGATGACGGTTTTATAGAAGATAATGAAGAACAAGAAGAAGTAAGAGTGAATAGAAGAGAAAAGAAAAAAGAAGAGCACATGGATATAGATGATGAAGAAGAAACTTGGACAAAAGAGAAAGCAAGAAAACAATTTTTGGATGATTATGATAACAATATATACCATGACCAAGAGAGAGCTTCAAGGAAAAAACATAAAGGAAAAAGATTTAAATAAAAGTAAAAGGGATTCCGAAAAAGGAATCCCTTTTTATTAAGGAAGGATTAGCAACATCCACCTCTATTACCACCACAACAGCAGCAAATTAATAAAATAAGGATTATAATCCAGCAACAATCATCACCAAATCCGAATCCGCCGCATCCTCTGTTTTCTGGCATAGTATAAACCCCCTTCCAATTAACAAATGTAGTATCTTTTGTTTGTTTCCTTTGTATGATATATCTTATGTTTTTTTTGAAAATGTGTTACAGAAAAATGAAAATACAAATTAAGAAAAATTTTGTAAAATGTTTTTCATTTTTTTTCTTTGTTCGCTTTTATTAGTTTTTGGTTTGTGGTAGAATACGTTTGTTAGGAGATGAAAAATTTGGGGGCAAAAAAAATAGGGGAAATATTTAGCGATTATAAAACAAATTCTAATATAAAATATGCACAAATAGTGGGCTTAAACGTTTTGAAAAAAACAAATACATTAGAAGTAATAATGTATTATGATGAATATATAGAAATAAAAGAAATATGGTATTTTGAAAAGTTTTTACAAGAAAGATTTCATTTTAGCAATATAGATATGAAAATACGATATCATGAAGCAGTAAAGAAAAAAGAAATAGTAGAAGAATGGAGAAATATAATAGCATATATGGCACATAAATATCCATTAACAAAGCCAATGTTATTACTTAAAAGTGATGTAGAAGTAAATGAAAATAATATACTAATTAAGATGCATATAAAAGGAGCAGACTTTTTACGTGCGAAGAAAACAGATAAAGAACTTGCACATGTATTAGAAAATCTTTTTGGAGTTAAATATAATATTGAACTAAGAGAAGAATTATCTAAAGAAGAAATGGATTTAGTAAAGAAAAGACTAGAGGAAGAAGAAGAGAAAATAGTAGCTCGTATTGAAGAAGAAAATAAAAAGCATGAAGAGGAAGTTTCTGTACCAGTTCCAGAATATGTAGATCCAGATTATCAAATGCCTTCTGATGAAGACTATGTCCCTGAAAACATAGATATAGAAGTAGAACCAGTAAATGTAGAATATATTATGGGAAAACCATCAAAAGCAAAAGAAAAACATATACAAATAAAAGATTTAACTGCAAATGATGGAAGAGTAACTCTAGAAGGAAGAGTATTAACATCAAATGTACGAGAAACTAAATCAGGGAAAGGAATGTTAATATTTGATATATATGACGGAACAGGAAGAATTACAATAAAATCTTTTGCAAAAGACTTGAAAAGCGGACAAGAAATGATAGAAAAAATAGATAGTGCAAAAGCAGTGAAGACGATTGGAAAAGCAGGATTAGATACATATGCAGGAGATGTAACAGTAATTGCAAATACAATAATTGCAACTGAAAATGAATTCCCAGAAATGCCAGAAGAAGATGATAGTACGCCTTTAATATATGGTAACTCAATGAATATAACAGATCCATTAGAAAAAGTATCTGATTTAGGTGTAGATGCTGGAAGAATTTCTTTGCAAGGAGAAGTAATATATTCAGAAGATAAAACATTAAAATCAGGAAAGACATTATTTAGTTTTGATTTGTATGATGGAACAAGTACAATAACTTGTAAAGTCTTTTTAGATAAAGAAAAAGCAAAGAAAACAATGAAAAGAATAACAGGGGCTAAAGGAGTAAAAATAGCAGGAAGTGTAGAAATGGATAAATTTTCAAACGAATTATCAGTAATGGTAAATACAATAGTAGAAACAGAAGGTTTGAAAAAAGAGGAAAGACAAGACAATGCAGAAGTAAAAAGAGTAGAGCTACATATGCATACTCAAATGAGCCAAATGGACGCAATGACATCAGCGACAGATTTAATAAAACGAGCAATGAAATGGGGTATGAAATCAATTGCAATAACAGACCATGGAGTAGTACAAGCATTCCCAGAAGCACATAAGCTACTTGGTTATGACAATCCAGACATAAAAATAATTTATGGAATGGAAGCATATTTAGCACCAGATAAAAATCCAGCAGTAGAAAATTCAAAAGGTCAAGATTTAGATACAACATACTGTGTGCTAGACCTAGAAACAACAGGATTTTCAGCAACAACAGAAAAAATAACAGAAGTAGGAATAATGAAAGTAAAGAACAAAGAAGTAATAGATGAATTTTCTTGCTTTGTAAATCCTGAAAAACATATACCAGAAAGAGTAACAGAGGTAACTAATATCACAGATGAAATGGTAAAAGACGCAGAAACGATAGATAAAGTATTTCCTAAAATATTAGAATTTTTAGGAGATTCAGTAATTGTTGCACATAATGCAGGATTTGATGTGGGATTTTTAAAACAAAATGCTAAAAATTTAGGATATGACTTTGATTATACATATATAGATACTTTAAGTTTAGCAAAAGACTTATTCCCAGAATATAAAAAATATAAACTAGGGAAAATTGCTGAAAACTTAGGAATAAAAGTAGAGGTAGCTCATCGTGCTTTAGATGATGTTGATACGACGGTAAAAGTATTTAATGTAATGCTAGATATGCTTAGCAAACGTGGAGCAAAAAAGTTAGATGATATAGATAAGGTAAGTAGAACAGAAGAAGCAAAAAAAGAAGAATATAAAAAGTTAAAAACATACCATGCAATAATCTTAGCTAAAAACTATATAGGACTACGTAATTTATACAAATTAGTATCTTATTCACATGTAAAATATTTTTATAGAAAACCACGTATTTTAAAAAGCTTATTAGAAAAATATAGGGAAGGACTAATTTTAGGAAGTGCATGTGAAGCGGGAGAACTATACCAAGCAATAGAACTTGGAAAAACAGATGAAGAAATAGAAGAGATTGCAAATTTCTATGACTATTTAGAAATACAACCAATAGGAAATAATAATTTCTTAATAAGAAATGAAACAGTAAAAGATAAAGAAGCTCTAAGAGATATAAATAGAAAAATAGTAGCGTTAGGAGAAAAATTAAATAAACCAGTAGTTGCAACATGTGATGTTCACTTCATGGATCCACAAGATGAAATATATAGAAGAATATTAGAAGCAGGACAAGGATATACAGATGCTGACCAGCAAGCACCATTGTATTTAAGAACAACAGAAGAAATGCTAGAAGAATTTAGTTATTTAGGAAAAGAAAAAGCATATGAAGTAGTTGTAACAAATACAAATAAAATCTCAGATATGTGTGATAAAATAAGCCCAATATCACCAGAAAAATGTCCGCCACATATTCCAGGTTGTGAGCAAACAATTAAAGATATAGCTTATAAAAGAGCGCATGAATTATATGGAGATCCATTACCAGAAATAGTACAAACAAGACTAGATAAAGAACTAGAATCAATTATAAAAAATGGATTCTCAGTTATGTATATAATTGCGCAAAAGCTGGTGTGGAAATCAAATGAAGATGGTTATATTGTAGGTTCAAGAGGATCTGTTGGTTCATCATTTGTAGCAAATATGACAGGAATAACAGAAGTAAACTCACTTCCACCACATTATAGATGCCCTAACTGTAAATATTCAGACTTTACAGACTATGGATATAAAAATGGATATGACTTGCCAGATAAGACTTGTCCAAAATGCGGTCATAAACTAGATAAAGATGGACTAGATATACCATTTGAAACATTTCTTGGATTTAATGGAGATAAAGAGCCAGATATAGACTTAAACTTCTCAGGAGAATATCAAGCAAAAGCACATAAATATACAGAAGTAATATTTGGAAAAGGAACAACATTTAAAGCAGGAACAATAGGTACTGTAGCTGATAAAACAGCTTACGGCTATGTAAAAAAATATTTTGAAGAAAGAAATATACCAATAAATAGAGCGGAAACACAAAGGTTAGCAAAAGGTTGTACAGGAATAAAAAGAACAACAGGACAGCATCCAGGAGGAATTATAGTTGTACCAAAAGGAAGGGAAATCTATGAATTTTGCCCAGTACAACATCCAGCAGACGACCCAAACTCAGATATTATAACAACACACTTTGATTATCACTCAATAGACCAAAACTTGCTTAAGCTAGATATACTAGGTCATGATGATCCAACAGTTATAAGAATGCTTCAAGATATTACAGGAATAGACCCAAGAAAAGTACCACTAGATGACAAAGAAACAATGTCAATATTTAGTTCAACAAAAGCTTTGGGAGTAACACCGGAACAAATACACTCAGAAGTAGGAAGTTATGGAATACCAGAGTTTGGTACGAAATTTGTAAGAGGAATGCTAGTAGATACAAGACCAACAACATTTGATGAATTAATACGTATTTCTGGTCTATCACATGGTACAGATGTATGGCTAGGAAATGCACAGACATTGATAGAAAATGGAACAGTAACACTTCAGGATGCAATATGTTGTCGTGATGATATTATGATTTATCTAATAAAAATGGGCTTACCACCAAATGACTCATTTAAAATAATGGAAGCAGTGCGTAAAGGAAAAGTAGCAAAAGGAAAAGAGCCTAAATGGGAAGAATATAAAGCTTTAATGAAAGAACATGGTGTTCCAGATTGGTATATTAAATCTTGTGAAAAAATTAAATACATGTTCCCAAAAGCGCATGCAGCGGCATATGTAACAAATGCATTTAGAATAGCATGGTTTAAGGTACATCAGCCTCTAGCATATTATGCAGCATTTTTCTCAATTAGAGCAGATGAGTTCGATAGTGATTGCATGATATTTGGAGAAGAAAAAGTAAAAAATAAGATGAAAGAAATAGACTTAGAAGGAAATGCAGCATCAGTAAAAGATAAAAATATGTATGCTATATTAGAACTAGTATTAGAAATGTATGAAAGAGGATTTAAATTTTTGCCAATGGACTTATATAAATCTCATAGCACTAAATTCTTGGTAGAAGATGGAGCGATTAGACCGCCACTAAATAGTATACCGGGGCTTGGAACAGTGGCTGCAGAAGGAATCGTAAAAGCAAGAGAAGAAGGTAAGTTCATGTCAATTGATGACTTGAAAATACGTTCAAAAGTAGGAAATTCAGTTACAGATTTACTTAAAAATTATGGATGTTTAAAGGGAATGAGCCAAAGTAATCAGATGAGTTTATTTGCATAAATTCGCGTTGGGGACGTTTCCTTTGCGCATAAAATTTCGCATTTGGGACACATCACATTAACAGGGATTTTTAGCAAGTTTTTAGATTTAAGCTCTGCTTACCGGTACTTTTTCTACCCTTAATTTCCCTACGAAAAAGTACCTAATCTAAAAACTTGCTTATATTTTTATTTTTAGAAAGGAAAAAGAAAATGCAAGAAATATTTACATGGCAAAATATAGCTATTTATTTAGTAATAATTAATTTATTTGGATTTTTTATTATGTGGCTAGATAAAAGAAAAGCTAAAAAAGGGGCTTGGAGAATACCAGAAAAAACTTTATTTATAATAACAGCAATAGGTGGTGGTATTGGAACTACAGCTGGTATGTATGCTTTTCGTCATAAAACACAAAAAGTCCAGTTTGTTGTAGGTTTTCCACTAATTACAATATTAGAAATAATTGCAATTGTTTATTTTGCTTTAAAATAGAGAAAATATAACAAAAAATAAATATTATTGTTTAGAAGTACTTTTGTGCACAGAGGATATTTTAAAACTATTTTTACAGTAGTAATATTTTATTGCTACTGTTTTTGGGTTCTAAATAATTATCCCCTTAATTTTTTATGTCGAATTATGTCGGATATTGCGATGAAAAGTTTATTTTTACTCTTGACTTTTTTATATATTCATGTTTTAATATAAAAGAATTTTATTTCAAACAAATTATGTGAAAAATTAGTTCTAATTTTTAAATCTAATTATTCAAAGAAATGAAGAAAAACGCCAAAAGAGGAGGTAAAAGAAAAAGCACAAAAGAGAAAGAAAAAGTGAGAAAAATGAAGAAAAATATAAGAAAATCATAATATTTATTTAAAAGTAAATATTGCTTTTAAAATAAATAAATGATATATTAGGAGATGATAAAAGTAGAAACGAAAAATACAATAAAAATAGATATAGAAAAATATCTAAAAGATCCAGTGTTTATGGCATTAGTAAAAAAGTATGCTAAAGAAAGTGAAGAATTTAATAAGAACAAAAGCAAAATAGATAAAGAACATGATAAAATAGTAAAAAGAGTATTTCAAAGTAAGAAAGAGGCAGCGAAGTTTATAGGTAAGGCTATTGGGACAAAAGTAAAGCCAAGTGAATTAGTAGCAGCGCAAAATAGTTTTGTAACAACAGAATTAGAATATAGAGAAGCAGATATAGTATATAGGTTAAAAGGAACAAACATAGTAATATTAATAGAGCATCAAACAAGAGTAGATTATAGGATGGCATATAGAATATTAAATTATCAAATAGAAATAATGAGAGCAAATGAAGTAGAAAATCCTAAAAAAGAAGATAAAGAATGTTTAGTAATACCAATAGTGTTATATACAGGAAAAGAAAAATGGACAGCCAAAAATTATATAAAGGAAATACAAGAAAGATTATTTGAAGATACAAAAATAGGAAAAGAAGAAATAGAATTAGGAACATTAGGATATTATACATTAGTAGATGTAAATAATTATACAAAAGAGGAGTTACTGAAAGAAGGAGGAATCTTAAGTAAAATAATGTTAATAGAAAAAGAAAGAAGTACAAAAGATTTAGTAAAAACAATATTTGAAATAAACGAAAGAATACAAAATGAAAAGAATAAAGAAATAGTATATACAGCAATGTATTTAGGGTTAGAGAAAAAATTTGGAACTAAAATAACAAACAAAATTATGGAAAAAATAATAGGAAAAGGAAGTGGTAATATGTTAGCAGTAGAACAAATGGTATTGGAAGAAAATGAAATGCTAAGAAATGAAGGAAAACGTGTTAGTGTTGTCAATATGATAAAAAGAGGATTTCCAATCAAAACTATTAGTGAAATAAGTGAATTATCACAAAAGGAAATAAAGGAAATAATGAAAAGTATTAAAAAATAGAGGAAGTGATAATATGTTAGCAGTAGGACAAATGGTATTAGATGAAAACGAAACAATAAGAAAAGATGGAATAAATGAAGGAATAATTAGAGTAGCTAAAGAAATGTTAAAAAATGGAGTTGAAGAAAAATAAATAAGAAGATATACATATTCAAGCAAAGAAAGAATAGAAAAGTTAAAGGCAGAAATGTTAGGAACACAATAAGTAAGTAGTCTTTCAAGTGAAATAATAGTAGTATATGATAACTTATAGATACATTAAGAATAATAAAAGGACTCAGCTTACGAAAAGGAGTATATTTTAGAACTATTTTTACAGTAGCAATAGATATTGCTGCTGTTTTTTTGCCCCGTCCCAAAAAACAGCAACAGGTACACATAAAAAATTGCAAAATAAAAAATATTATATAAACCAATTTCAATTGTGAACAACTCGTGAACACCAGATGGCTATTTTATAGTTATTCACAAAGTTATCCACAGTTTCCACAGAAAGGTTATACACATAGAATATTACAAAAAGGCGAAAAAAGGAAGTTACATAACTAAGAAAAAATAACATAATTGTAAGAAAAATGAAATAAAAAAGTAATAAAAAAACGCGAAAAAGAAAGAAAAAACTAGGAAAATGAGTATAAATTAATAAAAATAGCGAAATATTAGATATTAATTGTTACTTTGTGAAATATTATTGTCATATAAATGTAAAAATAAAAATGTAGAAAAATAAGGTAAAAGAAGGTATAATGTAGAAAATAGTATTGTGGATAAAATTGTAAAGTGTGGATAACTTTAGAAAGAAATGTACATATAATGTAATAAAAAGAAGGTGTTTTAATGTTATCAAAACTTAAATCTTTATTTAAAAGGAAAAAGGACCGTAATATAGATGAATATGATATAGATGAAAAAGAGTTAGATTCAATATTATCTAAAGGAGCAATATTAGTAGATGTAAGAAGTCCTCAAGAATATGAGGAAGGGCATATGGAAGGTGCAATACTTCTTCCAGAATATGATATAAGGAAAAAAGCAAAAACGTTATTGCCAAATAAAAATATGAATATAATTGTATATTGCTCAAGTGGAACAAGAAGTAAAAAAGCACAAGAAGAATTACAGGAAATGGGATATACTAAAGTGTACAATTTATATAATGGTTTTCAAAACTATTGAGATTTTACTTATTTTATGGTAAAATTCTTCTATAATAATAGCAAGAGGTGAAATATGAGACAAGAAAATATAAGAAATTTTAGTATAATTGCACATATAGACCATGGAAAATCTACTCTAGCAGATAGATTAATAGAAATGACAGGGTCACTTTCTAAAAGAGAGATGGAAGACCAAGTATTAGACAACATGGAAATAGAAAGAGAAAGAGGAATTACAATAAAATCACAAGCAGTAAGAATGGTGTATAAGGCAAAAGATGGTGAGGAATATATCTTAAATTTAATTGATACACCAGGACATGTGGACTTTAATTATGAAGTATCAAGAAGTTTAGCAGCATGCGATGGAGCAGTACTTGTAGTAGATAGTAGTCAAGGGGTTGAAGCTCAAACTTTAGCAAATGTGTATCTAGCAATAGATAACAACTTAGAGATTTTACCAGTATTAAATAAAATAGATTTGCCAAATGCAAGAGTAGATGAAGTAAAACAAGAAATTGAAGATATAATAGGAATACCGGCAGAGGATGCTCCTTGTATTTCAGCAAAGACTGGATTAAATGTTGAAGAAGTATTAGAAAGAATTGTAACAGATTTGCCTTGTCCTAAAGGAGACGAAAATGCGAAAACAAAATGCTTAATATTTGATTCTTATTATGATAGTTATAAAGGAGCAGTAGCATCAGTTCGCGTGATGGATGGAAAAGTAAAAGTTGGTGATGAAATAAAATTAATGGCAACAAATAAAGAATTTGTTGTAACTGAAGTAGGCTATTTTATACCAGGCTCACATATGCCTGTTAAAGAAATAAAGGCAGGAGAAGTAGGATATATTGCAGCTAGTATAAAAAATATATCAGATATACATGTTGGAGATACAATAACTCTAAAAAACAATCCAGCAGATAAGCCTCTAAAAGGATATAAAAAAGTAACACCTATGGTATATTGTGGAATTTATCCTATAGATGGAAGCCAGTATGAAGAATTAAAAGAAGCTTTGGAAAAATTAAAATTAAATGATGCAGCATTAGAATATGAACCAGAAACATCAGCAGCTTTGGGCTCAGGATTTAGATGCGGATTTTTAGGATTATTACATTTAGAAATAATAGAAGAAAGATTAGATAGGGAATTTGATTTAGGCCTAATTACAACAGCACCATCTGTTATCTATAAAGTTCATAAAACAGATGGACAAGTTATAGAACTGTATAATCCAGAAGAATTACCTCCATCTCAAGAAATTTCATATATAGAAGAGCCTTTTGTTACAGCAAATATTTTAACACCAAAAGAATATATAGGAAATATAATGGAACTTTGTCAAAGAAGAAGAGGTATTTATATAGATATGAAGTACCTAGATGAAAATAGGGTTACATTAATATATGAAATGCCTTTAAATGAAATAATATATGATTTCTTTGATAATTTAAAGTCAAAAACAAAAGGATATGCATCACTAGATTATGAATTTAAAGAATATAAAAAAGCAAATTTAGTAAAACTAGATATTTATATAAACGGAGAAATAGTGGATGCTTTAAGTTTTATAATTCATAAAGATAGCGCATATGACAGAGGAAGAAAAATGGTTCAGAAATTAAAAGAAGTAATTCCAAGGAAATTATTTAAAATTCCTATTCAAGCAGCTATTGGTGGTCAGATAATCGCAAGAGAGACAATATCTGCATTAAGAAAAGATGTGTTAGCAAAATGTTATGGTGGAGATATAACTAGAAAGAAGAAATTACTAGAAAAACAAAAAAGAGGAAAGAAGAAAATGCGTGAGATTGGAAATGTAGAAATTCCACAAGAGGCATTTTTATCAGTATTAAAATTAGATGATGATAATTAGGAGATATTTAAATGGAAAATTATAGTGACCAAGTAGAAGGAAGAAATTCTGTTATAGAATTACTAGAAAGTGGTAAAGATATAAATAAAATATTTATAGAAAAGGGTGAAAAACATGGCTCTATTTATAAGATAATAGCTATGGCCAAAGAAAGAAAAATTATAATAGTAGAAAAAGATAAAAGACAAATGGAGGAAATGGCACAAAATAAAAACTATCAAGGAGTAATTGCAATTGTTCCACCTTTTGAATATTGTGAAATAGAAGATATTTTAGCTAAGGCAAAAGAAAGAAAAGAAGATCCTTTCGTATTAATACTAGATGGAATAGAAGACCCACATAATTTAGGGTCAATAATTAGAACAGCAGAAACTGCAGGAGTACATGGAGTAATTATTCCAAAAAGAAGAGCTGCAGGAGTAAATAGTACTGTTGCAAAAGTTTCAGCTGGAGCGGTAGAGCATATGTTAGTAGCAAGAGTTACTAATATTACAGATGCAATAGATAGGTTAAAAAAAGAAGGTCTTTGGATATGTGGAACAGATATTAATACAGATAAATATTATTATGAACAAGATTTAACAGGACCAATTGGAATTGTAATTGGAAATGAAGGAAGCGGAATGAGTAGTAAAGTTACTAAAAATTGTGACTTTTTAGTTAAAATTCCAATGATGGGAAAAGTAACATCACTAAATGCATCAGTATCAACAGGAATTGTAATATATGAAGCACTAAAACAACGTATACAAAAGAAATAAAAAGAAGGGAGAAAAATAAAAAATGATGACAAGGAAGAAAAGAAGAGCTGTTTTAATAGTAATAATAGTATTAATCTTAATAATTTTAGCAGCAGCATTTGTATTATTATATCTAAATACAGATATGTTTAAATCAAACCAAACATTATTTGTAAAATATTTAGGAAAGAATTCGGACAATATAAAAGCTTTAGAAACTATAATCAATAGTACAGATTATGATGAACAATTAAAAATAAGTCCTTATAATGATACTATTGAAGCAAAGGTGAATTACACACAAAATATTGGTACAACTCAAGAAAATACAGAACATCCTATTAATGAGTTAAAAGTTACAGTAGAAGGGCAAACAGATAATAATAGTGGCTATGATTATCGTGATGTAAAATTATTAAAAAATGATGAACAGGTAGCACAGCTAGAATATTTGCATTCATCTAATAATTATGGAATAAAGTTTTCAGATTTATTTACTCAATATGTAGTATCAGAAAATACCAATTTAAAGGAACTATTTAGAAAAATTGGATATACTGATGAACAATTAGAAAATATTCCAGATACTATAAATTTAGATGAAGATATATTAAATGAGTTGAAATTTAGTGATGAAGAATTAGCAAGTTTAGGAGAAAAGTATTTTGGAATAATTACACAAAATGTAACAGATACTAATTTTAGTAAACAAAACAATCAAATTGTAACTATAAATAATCAGAACTATACTGCAAATGCATATGTATTAACTTTAACAAAAGAACAATTGAATAATATATATGTAAGTCTTTTACAAAATCTAGAACAAGATGAAACAATACTTGCTAAAATTGATATTTTACAAAACAAAATAAGTGAACTTTCTTTAGGAAATGTTAATCTTAATTTAAGAGAAGATTTAATAAATAAAATAGATAGAACAATTCAAAGAATAAATCAAAGTAATATTGGAAGCGATGAAACCAAAATTATAGTTTATGAAAGTGAAGGACAAACAATAAGAACAAGAATAGAGACACCAGATTATCAAACAAATATAGATTGTTTGCAAAGTCAGTTTGCAGAAGTATTAGTTGCAAATGGAGAAAATGAGGTATATAAGTTTACATTAAATAATAGTTCTAATAATTTGTCTGTTGTATTTCAAAATAATAATGATGAAAGCATAATTACATTAGAAAGAACTGAAGAATTGAATAATCAAACAAGAAATCAAAATTACAATTTAATATATCAATTAGATGATAAAGAAGTAAATGTAAATATAAGTAGAACAACGCAAATCATACAAAGCATTGATAATGTACAAAGCTTTAACAATGAAAATGCTGTAATGTTAAATACTTTAGAAGATGCACAGGCACAGGAAATAATTAATACAGTAAGAACAGGTCTAGATACAGAATTAGAAGCAATAAGACAACAAATAGTATATGAAGATATAGAGCAGATGTTAAAAGATATTGGTTTAATTCGTGATTCAACTGTTTTAGGCTCAAGTGGAATAACAGAAACAGAAAAAAATAGATTTAATTCTACTTTTGAATTATTACAAGGAGAAAATTTATCAACAGAAACTGTTACAAATTCTATTCAGACAATTAAAAATAATATTGGAGATATGGAAATTGTATCTAATGATGAATTAAGATTAAGTATTGTAAGAAGTCAAGCTAATGAAGAAGTTGTTAACACATTAACCACATATTTAGAAAATAATAGAAATAATCAATACAATATAAGTGTAGAGTATGATGAAGATGGACTCGTAAATCAGTTAGTTCTAACTATTGTAGAGAAATAGTTGAAGGAAAAAATGAGCATAAAAAATGGAAGAAAAATTGCTATAAAAAAATTTTTAAAAAAATATTTAAAAAAGTGTTGACAAAGCAAAAAAGTTAATGTATAATAAAAATCGTTCCGCACGAGGGAACATAAAAAGTACATTGAAAAATAAACAAAAATCCTTTAGAGAAAAACCTAAGCGGTACAAAAAGTACCAAATGAATTTTTA
>CALXFI010000019.1 GCA_944387535.1 uncultured Clostridia bacterium
TAGAAAGGTTATAAAAAATATAAAATATGTTTATAAAATTCATATTAAATAAACCTTATAAACATATTATACGAGGGAAAATAAAAATGGAAAGAATAAAAACAAGAAAAGTAATGGTAGGAAATGTCCAAATAGGAGGACAAAATAAAGTTGTTATACAATCAATGTGTAATACGAAAACAAAAGATGTAGATTCAACAGTAAATCAAATATTAAAATTAGAAGCAGCAGGTTGTGAAATTATAAGAGTTGCATGCTTAGATATGGAAGATGCAAAAGCAATAAAGGAAATAAAGAAAAAAATACATATTCCAATAGTTGCAGATATACATTATGATTATAGAATAGCATTAGAAGCAATTGCATCTGGAGTAGATAAAGTAAGGATAAACCCTGGAAATATTGGCTCTAAAGATAGAGTAAAAGCAGTTGTAGATAAATGTAAAGAAAAACATATTCCAATTAGAATAGGAGTAAATGGTGGTTCTTTAGAAAAAGATTTACTAGAAAAATACGGTAAACCTACAGCAAAAGCAATGGTTGAAAGTGCAAAAAGACATATTGATATATTAGAGGAACTAGATTTCCATGATTATATCTTATCACTTAAAGCAAGTAATTTAGATTTATGTATTGAGGCATATGAAGAGGCAGCAAAAGAATTTGATTGTCCACTTCATCTAGGAATAACTGAAAGTGGAACTGAGTTTAGCGGAACTGTAAAATCAAGCATAGGTTTAGGATATATGTTAAGAAATGGAATAGGAGATACTATGAGAGTATCTTTATCAGATGATCCTGTAAAAGAAATTAAAGTTGCAAAAGAGATTTTGAAAGACTGTAATTTATATAAAAAATCACCAACTTTAATTGCATGTCCTACTTGTGGAAGAACAAGAATTGATTTAATTCCTATTGCAAAAGAAGTAGAAGAATTTTTACAGGGAATAGAAGCAGATATTACAGTGGCTGTTATGGGATGTAGTGTAAATGGACCAGGAGAAGCAAGAGAAGCGGATATTGGAATAGCAGGTGGAATAAAAGAAGGATTACTTTTTAAAAAAGGTGAAATAATAAAAAAGGTACCACAGGAAAAAATTGTAGAAGTACTAAAAGAAGAAATATTAAATATGATAGATAAAAAAGAAAATTAATAAATTTACTAGAGGGATAGATATGGAAATAATATTAGGTAAGAGTGCAGGATTTTGCTATGGTGTAAGAAGAGCAGTTGATGGAGCAAAACATGAACTAAAAAGAGTGAAAGGAAAAACTATATATTGTTTAGGAGAAATAGTACATAATAAACAAGTAATAAAAGATTTGCAAGAAAAAGGATTAGTGTTTATAGAAAATATTAAAGATGCAAAAGGTGAAACTATAGTTAGAGCACATGGAATAAAAAAAGAAATATATAACTTAGCAAAAAATGCAAAGTTAAGTCTTAAAGATTTTACATGCCCTAATGTATTAAAAATTCACAAAGTTGCAGAGGAATATGCAAAAAAAGGTTATTACATTTTCTTGTGTGGAAGTAAAAATCATCCGGAAAATGTAGGAACTTTGAGCTTTTGTGGAGATAATGTTGCAGTTATAGAAACAGAGGAAGATGTACCTTCTGCAATAGAGAAATTAAAAGACAGTACTATAAAAAAATTATTAGTAATTTTACAAACAACTTATAGTGTAGAAAGATTTAAGAACATAGAAAAATTGTTAAAAGAACATATACCTGAAAATATAAAATTAGTAATAAAAAATACTATTTGCCATGCTACAGAATTAAGACAAAAGGAAACAGAAGAAATTGCAAAAAAAGTAGATTATATGATAATAATTGGTGGAGCAAATAGTTCAAATACTAAAAAATTATATGAAATAGGCAAAGCTAATTGTAAAAACTGCGTATGCATAGAAACAGCAGATGAATTAGATTTAAATAATATAAATAAATATGAAAAAGTCGGAGTTATGGCAGGAGCTTCAACTCCACAAGAGTTAATAGAAGAAGTTGTAAGTTTATTAAAATAAATATTATTGTTTATAAATTTTATTAGAAATAAGTGGCAAAAATAAAATTCTCTCATAATATATTAGAAAGTATATATGGGAGGATTATTTTTATGGCTAAGATACTTGTTTTTAATAACGATACAGATAGAATGGAAACATATTACAGAGGAGAATCAGAACCTATGCCATATAACACAAATGGAACTTTGAGAGTACGAGAATTTAGAGGTTCTAGTAAAAGTAATATATTGTGGACAACGAAAAGAACTATGCAAAGTTGGAATAGTCAAAGATATATTTTTGGAGGACCAATACCTGTTGGCTTTGCATTTAAAAGACCATATGAAGGCGGCCATGGAAATCAAAGCCAACATTATGCAGGTGTAGCATTTGATGTGGGGCAAACATTGTCTTCTTCAAGAAGGAGACAATTATGGAATTCTGCAAATAATTCTGGTGTATGGTATTATGTTGAGCCAATTTCACTAACACCAACTTGGGTTCATTTTGATAAAAGGTTTCGGGAAACCTGCTTGTTCATCTGGTGGTTATCCTACTCTTAGAAGAGGAAGCCTTAGTAATTATGTTTTAATAGCACAAGACGACTTAAACACATTAGGGTATAGAACAAATGGATTAGATGGTATTTTTGGCTCAGCTACTCAAAATGCAGTAATAAGTTATCAACGTTCAAAAGGTCTTGCAGCTGATGGAATTGTTGGTTGTAATACTTGGAGAGCTTTACAAGAAGATGTTGTGGGAACTGGAGCAACAAGTACCACTATTAATTAAATATAAAAAGAGGGCTTCCTATTTTGGAATACCCTCTTAAATTGCTCTTGCTTTTACAATTACTCTTAGTTTACTGTCATATGTACAAGTAATTAAAGTAATTTCTCTTTTTCCATTTGTAAGCTGTGAAGTACAGCTTACATCATCAGGAGTTACTTCATATTTATCATATACAGAATATTTAACAGTTTTTCCAGATTCATCAGTTATTTCTATAATATCTCCATTTTCTAAAGTAGGAACCTGACTAAAAAATCTTGTATCTCTATAATTATGACCAACTACACAGAAATTTCCTATTTCATTTGGATTAGGTCCCCAGAATTTTGTAGGTGATATTTTTAACAAAGCTTCTGTTTCTTCTGTAGAATCTGTTTTTCCATCTATTATTGGATAATTAACATTTATTTTTGGAATATTTATAATTGCTATTGTTGAATAATTATATCCATTATTTGTTGTTTGAACTTTTGATGTATTTACAGTCCTTTGTGGTTGATTTTGTGAAGAGTCTGCTGAAGATCCATCTTCAGATGTGTCATTTAGCACTGCAATTAATACGTTACTATCTGCTGTTGTATTATCTATTTCTTGGTTGAATTCATCTAGTATTGCCTGAGAAGTTTCCTCACTTTTATTTCTATCTACTTCAGCATAAATATAAAAAGAAATTAAAATGAATACCAAAAAAACAGATAAAAAGAAATAGAATTTATAAATCTTCTTTTTTCTCTTTAACTCAGGTGTAATATACAGTTTCTTAGTTACTAATATCTGATTCATATATTTCTCCCTATTTTATACTTCTTTTTTATTATAACATGAAATTATAAATTTTTAAATACTTTTATGAGAAGAATTTATTTATATTGTTCAATAAATTCGTTTGTAATATTTGCAAAATCTTGTAAGCTTAATTTTTCAGCTCTAACATCTTCAGGAAGGTTTAATTTCTTTAGTATTTTTAAACCTTCTTCTTTATTTAAGAAAACTTTAGCATTAGTTAAGCTATTAAGTAAAGTTTTTCTTCTTTGCATAAAGCTACATTTAATAATTCTAAACATAATTTTTTTGCTTTTTACTTCCACTGGAGGAGTTTTTCTAATGTCTAATTTTATAACCTCGGAAGTAACTTCAGGTTCTGGAATAAAAGAATCTTTTGGAACTTCTAAAATAGCTTTAGAAGTTGCATAATAATAAACAGAATAAGTAATAGCTCCAGTATCTTTATCTCCAGGTATTGCAATTAATCTATCTGCTACTTCTTTTTGAACCATGACAGTTATAGAGTCAAGGTCAAGTTGTTCTTCTAGTAGTTTCATAATAATAGGTGTTGTTATATAGTAAGGAAGATTTGCAACTATTTTTACTTGTTTTATATTAGTATTTTCCTTTTCTTTTTTTATAATAGAATTTAGATCTACTTTTAAAATATCTGCATGTAAAAGTTCAAAATTATTATATAAGTTAAATCTATCTTCTAATATTTTAATCATCTTTTTATCTAATTCAACACAAATAACCTTACTTGCTTTTTCTAATAAAAAACTAGTAAGTGTACCAAGACCTGGTCCAATTTCTATTACTAAATCATCTTTATTTACATTACTTCCATCAATTATTTTTTCAACAACTTTATTGTCAATTAGAAAGTTCTGACCTAAAGATTTATTAGCTCTAATATGATATTTTTTCATAATAAATCTTGTATCTTCTAAAATATTATTATCCATTTTCTACCTCTTAAAATTAAAATCTATTATATTTTACAACAAATAGAGGCGATTTTCAACTATTTTAAATAAATCATTTTACATAAAAAACAATTACATTATTGTATAATGAAATAAAGGTGATATTTCTGTGAATTTTCTTGACTTTTTACATATTTTTACTTAAAATAATTGTATAAAATTTTAACAAAAGAGGCATGCCGATGAAAAATAAAAAAGATAAGAATAAAAATAAAGTAAAAAGTAAAGTCAATTCTAATAAGGATAAAGACAATTCAAATGATAATGTAATAAAGATGAAAACATCGTTTGATTCTAAAAATATGATACAAACTAAAAAGTTAAGAATATCCTTAATTGTAATGCTATTAATATTTGTACTTTTAATAGGAAGAATTGGGTTTTTACAATTTGTAGAGGGAAGCACATTAAAAGAAGCAGCATATAATCAACAAGCAATAAATCAGATAATAAGTCCAAAACGTGGAAATATATATGATGCAACAGGAAAAGCATTAGCCATAAGTGCACAGGTTGATACTATTACAATTAATCCTGCAAAAATAGTGGGAGATAGCGATGAAGAAACAAAAGCATTGAAAGAAAAAGTTGCAAAAGGTTTATCTGATATTTTTGAGTTGGATTATAATGAAACTCTAGAAAAAGTAAATAGTACATCACAAGTAGAAACTATTGCAAAAAAGGTAGAACAAGATAAAGTGGATGAATTGAATAAATGGATGAAGGATAATAAAGTAGCAGTTGGTATTAATATCGATGAAGATACAAAAAGATATTATCCTTGTGATAATGTAGCATCTAATGTAATAGGATTTTGTGGAAGTGATAATCAAGGTTTAAGTGGAATTGAATATCAATGGGATTCTGTTTTAACAGGAACTCCTGGAAAAATAGTAAGTTCAAAAGGTAGTGACCAACAAGAAATTCCAGATTCAGAAGAAACATATATATCAGCAGAAAATGGTAGTGATATAACTCTTACAATAGATTTTCAAATTCAAACAATAGTTGAAAAATATCTAAAGCAAGCAGTAGAAGAAAATGATTGTAAAAAAGGTGGAAATGCAATAGTTATGAATCCACAAAATGGAGATATTTTAGCTATGGCTTGTTATCCTGATTATAATTTAAATGAACCATATACTCCAAATGAAGTGTTAGCAAAAACTTATGATTCATTATCTACAGAGGAAAAGAGTGAAGCTTTATATAAAATGTGGGCAAATAGGTCAGTATCAGAAACTTATGAACCAGGTTCAGTATTTAAACTTATAACAGCGTCAGTAGCATTAGAGGAAAATATAACGACAACAGATAAACCAGGAGACTTCGTTTGTAAAGGATATGAAGAATTTAAAGATGCGTATTCTGGTGAAACAACTAGAATATCATGTTGGACTAGTGCTCATGGACCATTAACTTTAAGACAAGCATTAGAAAAATCTTGTAACCCATCTTTTATGCAGTTAGGAGCAAGAATAGGAGCTACTACATTATATAAATATTATGAAGCTTTCGGACTATTTGATAAAACAGATTCAGGTTTATATGGAGAACAAAATAGTATATTCTATAAGTTAGATGATGTAGGACCAGTAGAACTTGCAACAATGTCTTTTGGACAAAGATTTAATATTACACCACTTCAAATGGCAACAGCAGTATGTGCAATAGCAAATGATGGAGTGTTATTACAACCAAGAATAGTAAAACAAGTAACAAATACAGAAACAGGTGCAGTAACTGAAACACCTGTAACAGAGGTAAGACAAGTAATTTCAAAGCAAACAGCAGATCAAGTAAAATCAATGATGGAATCAGTTGTAACAGAAGGAACAGGTAGACACGCAGCAGTAGCTGGATATTCAGTAGGTGGAAAATCAGGAACATCAGAGCCAATTTATACAAATACAGATGCAGGATATGTAGCATCATTTGTTGCAATATCACCAATTGAAGACACACAAGTCGTAGTATTAGTTACGTTATATGATCCACCAGCAAGTAATCACCAAGGTGGAACATTAGTTGCACCAGTTGTATCTCAGATGTTATCAGAAATATTACCATATTTAGGAATACCATCAACAGATACTCAAACTGAAGATACAAGTAATTTAATAACAGTACCAGAAGTTAGAAATAAGACAGTTGCAGAAGCACAAAAAACATTAGAGAGTAGCGGTTTCAAAGTTAAAACATATGTAAATGGAGATGCAAATACTCTTTTAGTTTCAGACCAAACACCAAAACCAGGAGCAAGCTTGGGTAAAAATTCAATTATAGTTCTTTATGGAGAAGGAAGTGAAGTCTCAACTTCAGTGGCAGTTCCTGATTTAAAAGGAATGACTGCATCACAAGCAACTACGGCTCTTAGAGAAAAGAATTTGAATATTAGTATAGAAGGAGCTGGTACTGTAACTTCACAAGATTATTCGGCAGGCGAACAAGTACAAGAAGGTACAATTATAAATGTTACATTAAAACAAACAATAAGCGGTGGCGCACAATAAAAAATAAGGAGGCTTTTTAGGCCTCCTTATTACGATTTTCAGTGGCTTTTTGGAGTTTTACAAGTTCATGTGCTAGAGCTTCTAATACAATTCTATTGTAATTATTTAGTTTCATGTAATTTTCTAAGAAACTTTGGCTCATTATATCACTCACTTTTTTAGAGTCTGTATTTTTAATCAAATCTTCAAATAGAAAATCTGAACTGATATTTAATGCATTACAGACACTTGTTATTGTTGTAGCGCTTCCAAATGCTATTCCACGTTCAAGCTGGCTTATATATCTTGGCGATAGGGATAATTTTTCTGCTAGTTGTTCTTGTGTGTATTCTGCTTTAGATCTTGCTAGTTTAATTTTTTGTCCGATACTTTTTCTTAATTCTCTTTCTTTACTATTCATAAGCTTCCTCCTCATACTTTTAATAAAAAAAGTATATCAATTCCATAGTTAAAAGAGAACGAACTGACAATATGAAAAAATGGTAAACTAGTACTTTTAGTTTGTGATTTAAAAATAGAAAATTATAATTAAGAAAATATATTATTTAAAAATTTAAAAAAATATAAAAAAATTTAAAAAAAGTATTGCAAATTATAAAAACTTATATTAAAATTTAAGAAAGTGGAGAGAAGTGGTACAAAGTGGAGGCAAAGTGGAAAGAGGTGAAATTTAATTGCTAATTGGTGAATACGAGCATTCTTTAGATACAAAAGGAAGACTTATAATGCCAGCAAAGTTAAGACAAGATATGGGAGATAAATTCATCGTAACAAAAGGATTAGATGGATGCTTATTTGCGTTTTCACAAAATGAATGGTTAAATTTTGAAGCAAAATTAAAATCATTACCTCTATCTGATAGAAATGCTAGAAACTTTGTAAGATTTTTCTTATCAGGAGCAACAGAGTGTGAAATAGATAAACAAGGAAGGTTTCTAATTCCTAATAATTTAAGGTTAGCTGCAAACTTAGAAAAAGAAACAGTTATTATAGGAGTTGGAACAAGACTTGAAATTTGGGATAAAGCTACATGGGATAAATGTGATGAAAATATATCTGCAGATGAAATTGCAGAAAACATGACAATGCTTGGTATATAACTTTTTGCAAAAAAAGTTTATATAAAAACAAAAGATAAAAGTACAAAAGATGATTTTAAGATACAAAAGAAAAAGTTGCAAAAGAAAAAATACACAAAAGATAAGTAAACAAATGAAAATTATACAAAAGATGAAGTTGTACAAAAGATAAATGTACAAAAGAAATAAAATTAAACATTTTTACGTAAGAAAAACCAAAAGAAAGTACATATAAAGAAAAACAGCTGGTAGTTTAATTGCCAGCTGAAATTGCATTATAAGAATTCAGAGGTGTAAAATTGGAATTTAAACATGAACCAGTTATGTTACAAGAATGCATTAAAGGTTTAAACATAAAAGAAAATGGAATATATGTAGATGGAACTCTTGGTGGAGCAGGGCATAGTAAAGAAATTTTAAAAAGACTTTCTAAAGAAGGAAGACTAATTGGAATAGATAGAGATGAAGAAGCTTTATCTGCTGCAAAAGAAAACTTGAAAGAATTTACCAATGTTACATATGTTCATGATAATCACGATAATATAAAAAGTATATTAGAAAATTTGAAAATAGATAAAGTAGATGGAATATTGTTAGATTTAGGAGTTTCTTCATATCAATTAGATGAAAGAAATAGAGGCTTTAGTTACTTAGGTGAAAATGAGCTAGATATGAGGATGGACAAATCCCAAAAACTTACTGCAAAAGATGTAGTAAATACTTATAAAGAAGAAGATTTAGCAAATGTAATTTATCAATATGGAGAAGAAAGATTTTCTAGAAGAATTGCAAAAAATATTTGTGAATATAGGAAAGTAAAACAAATAGAAACAACAAAAGAATTAGTAGAAATTATAGAAAAATCAATACCTAAGAAATTCCAAAATGATGGGCATCCTGCAAAAAGAACATTTCAAGCAATTAGAATTGAAGTAAATAATGAAATAAAACCATTATATGAAACTGTTAAAAATTGTATAGAATGTTTAAAACCAGGAGGAAGGCTTTGCATAATAACATTCCATTCACTAGAAGATAGAGCTGTTAAAAATGCTTATATTGATGCAAAAGGAAAATGTACATGCCCAAAAGATTTACCATATTGTGTATGTGGGGCAAAATCTTTAGGTGAAATAATTACAAGAAAACCAATAGTAGCAACAGAAGAAGAAAAAGACAGGAATTCAAGAAGCAAAAGTGCTAAACTTAGAATTTTTGAAAAAAGGTAACCACAATCCTACTGGCTTTAGGCGGTGGGATAAGGTTGCAAAAAAAATAGATTTTTGTTTATATACGGAAAGATTAAGAAAAATTATATAGACAAAAATATAGGGTAGGAACTGCCCAAGATTTATACCTGTGGAAGTAGCAAAAGAAAAGGAGGTGAGGTAACTTATGGCAAGAAGTGGATACCAGTATACTACAAGTCCAAGAAAGTTAGAGCCAGATTATAAGAAAAATAAACAAAAGAAAAGACTAAAAGTAGTAGAAGATGTGCCAAGACAAAAGGTACAAGTTTCAAAAGAACAAAGAAAAAAACAAATAAAAATAACTTTATTTGTTATTGCAATTTTTGGAATACTATTAACTATAAGTTACCGAAACTCACAAATAGATGAAAAATTTTCAGAAATGAAAAACTTAGAACAAGAATTATCTTCTCTTCAGAAAGAAAATGAGCAAACTAAAGTTAGTATAGAAAATGGATTAAATTTAAATAACATAGAAAAGCTTGCAAAAGAAAAATTAGGTATGCAAAAGTTAACTAATAGGCAAACTGTATATGTAAGCTTACCTAAAAAAGATTATGTTGAATCAGCTTCTGAAAAAGTTGTAATAGATGATAATAAAAATTGGTTTGAAAAATTAGTAGATAAAATACTTAATAAATAAAAGTAATGAGCCTAAGTATGCAATTGCACACTTAGGCTCAAAACAGATGATTTGTATTCTAATTTTCAAGCTCTATTTGCCGCTTATATATAAAGTCCTTGATAAAGTTCTTGTAAGAAGCTTTAGGTAGACTATTAATATCTTGTGAAGAATGTATTTGCTTAGAGTATACAATTTCACAATTTTCTTGGCTATATAGAGAAATCATCCTGAAGTCATAAAAAGAAATGTAACTGCCTTTGTTCTTAGCAACTAAGACATCTTCACCGATATGCAATTCATGAGAAGGCTTTTTTATTTTTGAAATATCATATTCAAGTCCATTAGCTATAACACGAATTGCTGTAGAAACGGGGTCAAAGTTACTTGTTAAGAGCAGAATCTCACCCTCTCTTTTTGTTGGATACAGAGTACGAGCAGTACTTTGCTGATATCCAACATGTGGAGGAGATGATTTGAAATAGCAAGCATCAATAGACATTGCAAGTGCTTTCAAGTACATAGCCTTGTCAGCGGTTAGCAAAGTAACAGAGCTTTTATACTTCTCACAGAAATGCAAGACACAATCATCTGCGAGCTTATAAGAAGTATTAATCTTGACTGACAGATAGTGCTTACTATCATTTGTAGCAGCTGTAAGAATTGCTCTAGCAATTTCAGAATTCTCTATTGAACGCTTTTGCAAACTATCTAGTTCATCAATAGTTACTGTTGTAAGAATGATTTTTCTTTTACAATCGCTAGCATCCGAAAGCTTAATAAGCCGTTCAAATAAAGCTTTAGGATCGTCAACTCCACAAATTGAGGCATCAATCACAAAACCAGAAATATCTTCTTGCTTACGAAAAAATAATGAAAACACGGTAGCAAGAATACTCGGAATTGATGATGACATTTTTTCTCCTTTCTTATAAGAAAATTAGTAAAACAAATCTCCTTTCTTAGTTCATCGTAACTTAGAAATTAACATAACGGCATTACAATAATATTATACCATGGATTTCCAGATTTGTCTAGAAAAAACTTTGTTTTAGAGAATAAATATTAAACTTCCTAATAGAATTGAATAGGAGGTTTTTTTATGATTGAAATAAAATTATCAAGCAAAAGGAAAATGAGGAATATGTTATTTATTTGCTTTTTAATCTTAATTTGCTTGGTTCGGAAGGCTTGGTTTTATTCAATTTGTACAGGGAGCAGAACTAAAAGAATTAGCATATATGCAGCAAACATTAGATAGAACTATAAATCCTAAAAGAGGAACAATTTATGACGCAACAGGTAAAAATATTTTAGCTATAAGCAGTACTGTAGAAACTGTAACAGTAAATCCCGGAAATATTAAAAAAGAAGATAAAGAAAAAGTTGCAAAAAAATTGGCAGAATTATTTGAACTAGACTATGACACGGTATTAAAAAAAGTAAATAAAAGAAGTTCTATAGAAACAATAGTAAAAAAAGTAGATAAAGAAAAGACAGACAAACTAAGAACATGGATGGAAGAAAATAATATACTTACTGGAATAAATATTGACGAAGATACTAAAAGATATTATCCAAATTCTAATTTAGCTTCACAAGTAATCGGTTTTTGTGGGAGTGATAATCAAGGATTAGATGGAATAGAAGCAAAATATGATAATGAACTAAAAGGTGAAAAAGGAAGTATCCAAAGGCATACTGATGCAAGAGGAGGAGAGATTGGTGAAGAAGGTGAAAATTATGTTCCAGCAGTAGATGGAAATGATTTGGTTCTAACAATAGATTTAAATATACAATCAATTGTAGAAAAATATCTTGAAGAAGCATGTATTGATAATAAATGTACAGATGGTGGAAATGTAATAATTATGAACCCACAAAATGGAGATATATTAGCTATGGCAACATATCCTTCATATAACTTAAACGAACCATATGAGCCTTATACAGATGAATTGGAACAAAATTGGGATAATATGTCTGGGCAAGATAAAACCACTGCTTTGCAAGCTGTTTGGAGAAATAAAGCTATCGCAGATACATATGAACCAGGATCTGTATTTAAATTAATTACAGCATCAGCAGCGTTAGAAGAAGGAATTACTGACACAGATAATGAAGGAGAGTTTTGCTGTACAGGAGGAATAGAAGTTGCGGGAGTTAGAATAAAATGCT
Source organism: uncultured Clostridia bacterium (assembly GCA_944387535.1). Classification (GTDB taxonomy): domain Bacteria; phylum Bacillota; class Clostridia; order TANB77; family CAG-508; genus CAG-269. The sequence continues at coordinate 12,202 of CALXFI010000019.1, forward strand.
GGAGATATTATAGGCCACATGGAAGTGAGAGTTTAAGGCAAGCTTTAATGAATTCTTGTAATCCTGTTTTTATAGGACTTGGTCAAAAATTAGGAGTAGAAACATATTATAATTATCTAGAAAAGTTTGGGTTGCTAAAAAAGACAGGGATAGACTTACCAGGAGAAGCAGGAAGTATATTTTTGGCTAAAGATAAAGTAGGACCAGTAGAGCTTGCAACAATTAGTTTTGGCCAAAGATTTGAGATAACACCAATTCAATTAGTGACAGCAGTATCAAGCATAGCAAATGGAGGAACAAGTATAAAACCAAGAGTTGTGAAACAAATAATAAATAGCAAGACAAATGAAATAACTGATATTCCTGTAAAGAAAGATGAAAAAGTTATATCAAAAGAAACCTCAGAAAAAGTGCTTAGCATGATGGAATCAGTGGTATCAGAAGGAACTGGAAAAAATGCAAAAGTTGCAGGATATAGAATAGGAGGAAAAACTGGAACATCAGAAGATGGGGTAAATACTAATAAATATGTTACTTCATTTTTAGGAGTAGCACCAATAGATAATCCACAAGTAGTTGTATTAGTTACACTTTATAATCCAACAGGAGAAGGAGGACATCAAGGAGGTGGTGTTGCAGCACCTGTAGGAGGTCAAATTTTAAGTGAAGTTCTTCCATATTTAGAAGTAAATAAAACAGGTGAAGAGGTAGAAGTGGTAGAAGAAGTTCAAACACCGGATGTTTTGGGAAAGAGCTTAGAAGAAGCAGAAAACATATTAAAAGAAAATGGATTGGAGGCAGTATATGAAACAGAAAGTGAAGATTTAGACAAGAAAAATACTTATATAGAGGAACAAACACCAAAAGCAGGAATTACAGTAAATAAAGGAAGTAAAGTATATGTAAAATAGTTGTAAAAATAGATAGATTTTTTGAAAAAAGTGTGATATAGTATGAAAGAAAAGAAAGAAGGTATAAATTTATGGAAAAAGAAAATTGTTTTAATTTAAATTTAGTGGATTTTAGTAAAAAAGCACAAATTGTAGAAGCTGTTCTAATAGCAATAGGAGCATTGTTAACACCTTTTATAGTGCCTCAGTTTTTACAATTGATTTTTGGAAAAACAAGTTTTATTGCAACTAATTCACAATATGTAGTAGGAAGTATTGTAAATATTGCATTAATATTTGCTGGAATTAATGTAAAAGGATATAAAAAAATTATAGGAATTATAACTCTACCTAGTATATCTGCAATATGTAGTGGCTTTATTTTTAAAACAGCATCTATATATACAGTTTATATGATACCAGCAATTTGGCTTGGAAACTTTGCATTTGTTTATTTGTATAGAAAAATATATGTGGAAAAGAAGAAAAATTATGTATTAGCATCAATTACAGCAATTTTAATAAAGACAGCGATTATATTCTTTGGGTTTAATTTATTAACTTGGATTAGCGTAATACCAGGTGAAGGAAAAGTATTCCAAGCATTACAATTATCAATGGGAATGAATCAATTAATCACAGCTACAATTGCTGCAATTGTTAGTGCAGGGATAGTAGCTGCAATTAAAGCTAAAAAAGGACTATACAAAAAAGCATAAAAGATGTATAATATATCGGAAATTGCAAACAAGATTTTTATATAAAGGATTATTAATAATCGAAAGGATTTATGACTATGAAATTAAAAGAGTTATTAATTGGCCTAAATGGTCTAAAAGCAAGAGGAGATTTAGATATTGATATAAAGGGAATTTCTTGTAATTCAAATAATGTAAAAGAAGGAGATTTGTTTGTTGCAATAAAAGGCTTTGAATATGATGGACATCAGTTTATAAACGAAGCAATAAAAAAAGGTGCAACAGCAATTTTAATAGAAGAAGGATGTGACTTAAAATCTTTTAAAGTAAAAGAAGAAACAACGGTTATTATGGCAAAAGATACAAGAGAAGCACTTGCAATTGTTTCATCTAATTTTTACAAAAATCCTTCTAGAAAATTTAAATTGATTGGAATAACTGGAACAAAAGGAAAAACAACAACATCATATATGATAAAAGAAATCTTAGAAAGAGCAGGGAAGAAAGTTGGTTTAATTGGAACTTTAGAAACTTGCATAAATGGAAAGAAGTTAAAGACTAATGATAGGACTACTCCAGAAAGTTTAGAGTTACAACAAATATTTAGCAAAATGGTAGAAGAAAAAGTCGAAGTTGTTGTAATGGAAGTATCTTCACAAAGTTTGAAACTTCATAGAGTAACTGGATGTGATTTTGACATTGCAGTATTTACAAATTTTTCAGAAGATCATATAAGTAAGATAGAACATCCAACAATGGAGGATTATTTACAATCAAAATTAAAATTGTTCAAAATGTGTAAAGTAGGAATAGTTAACGCAGATGATGTTCAAGGCTCAAAAATACCAAGACTATTTCCTGATAGTGAGATTACAACATTTGGAATAGATAATTTCGCAAATGTAATGGCAAGAGATGTTACAGTAACTAATACTTATGCAGATTTTAAAGTAAAATTAACAGATAGAAACGAAAGAGTAAAAGTGGGAATACCAGGAAGATTTAGTGTGTATAACTCACTTGCAGCTATTTGTGTGGCCAAAAAATTTGGTGTTATGCCAGAGGTTATAAAGGAAGCTTTATTAGAAGTAAGGGTACCAGGTCGTTCAGAAATGGTTGATAATAAATTAGAAATACCTGTTATGATAGATTATGCCCATACACCAGAAAGCTTAGAAAATATATTACAAGCAGTTAAAATATATACAAGAGGGAAAGTAATTTGTGTATTTGGCTGTGGAGGAAATCGTGATAAAGTTAAAAGACCTATCATGGGAGAAATTGCAGGAAGAGTTGCTGACTATACTTTTATTACGACAGATAATGCAAGAAATGAGGATCCTAAAGCAATATCTGAGCAAATAGAAGCGGGAATAAAGAAAACAAAAGGAAAATATTCTATTGTTTTAGATCGAAAAGAGGCAATAAAAGAAGCAATAAAGATGGCAAGCAAGATAGACATTGTTGTAATTGCTGGCAAAGGTCATGAATTATATCAAGAAATAAATGGTGAAAAAATACCATTTGATGAAAGAAAAATAGTAAAAGAAATAACAAATGAAATGAAATAGAGGATAGAATCATTTTCTGTCTTTGGAAAGGTTTAGAATAATGAAAATAGAAACATCACTATTAATTATATCTTTTTTTGTAACAGTTATATTAGGAATGATTATTATTCCAATACTTAAAAAGTTCAAAGTAGGGCAAATAGAAAGAGAAGATGGACCAAAATCTCATCTAAAGAAACAAGGAACACCTACAATGGGTGGAATAATGATGATTATTGCAATGATACTTGTAGTAACAGGAGCATATATATATTTAAGTGTAAATAATCAAGGAGATTTAGCACATAATTTGCTTCCAATATTGTTATTGACAATTGGTTTTGGATTAATTGGATTTATAGATGATTTTAAAAAATTAGTATTAAAAAATACAAAAGGTTTAAAACCAAGTTATAAAATGTTGGGGTTATTAATAATATCAGTAGCATATGTTATTTATTTAGTATATGGCTTACATATTGGAACAGATACTTATATACCAATAATGAAAGAATATATAGAAATGCCAGTTTATTTATATATTCCGTTTGCAATACTTGTAATACTTGGAACAACAAATGCTGTTAATCTAACTGATGGAATAGATGGGCTAGCCTCAAGTGTAAGTGCAATTATAATAACTTGTTTAACAATAATTGGAATATTATTTGGACATCCAGAAATATCTATTTTTGGAAGTTGTGTAATAGGAGCGATTTTAGGATTTTTAATGTTTAATTTGCACCCCGCAAAAGTATTTATGGGAGATACTGGTTCGCTACTTTTAGGTGGAGTTGTTTCAGCTATGGCACTATATCTAAAAATGCCATTATTATTGCTAGTAATTGCACTAGTACCAGTAATTGAAACATTATCAGTAATAATACAAGTTGCATACTTTAAAAAGACAGGAAAAAGAGTATTTAAGATGACACCAATACACCATCATTTTGAATTATCAGGGTGGAAAGAAAATAAAATTGTTGTAGTATTTAGTTTAGTTACTTTAGTATTATGCATAATTGGACTAAAGATTATATAGAATTAAAGTAGAAACAAAAGTTAAGGAAGGAAGAAATTTATATGGCCAAAAAGAAGAACAAAACTTTTTCAAGCTTTGTAAATAATCCAATAGATTTTACCTTAGTAATAACAATTCTTTTGTTATTATCAATAGGATTAATAATGGTGCTTTCAGCAAGTTCACCATCAGCATTATCAGAAGATGGAAATAGTTATTCATATTTTACTAGACAATTATTTTTTGCAATACTTGGAATAATTGCAATGATGTTTATATCAAAAATAGACTATAGATTTTACCAAAAATTTTATAAACATGCATGGGTAATAGCGTTTATTTTACTAGTATTAGTACTTGTAGCAGGAAGGACAGTAAATGGTGCTAAAAGATGGATTTATGTTACAGAAACTTTGTCATTTCAACCTTCTGAGCTTGTAAAAATATTAATGATTATATTTTATGCAGGAATATTAGTAAAAAATAGAGATGAACTTCCAAAATATGGGAAAGGCTTTATAAAACATTTACTTTTTTTAGCACCAATTATCCTTTTACTTTTATTAGAACCACATTTTAGTAGTTCAATTGTAATTATAGGAATTTGTGCTATTATGATGATTATGGCAGGTTGTAAGTTCTGGCATTTCTTGGCAACAGGTGGGGCTATTGGAATACCGGCAATAATAGCATTAATAGTAACATCACCATATCGTTTGCAAAGAGTAACAACTTTTTTAGATCCATGGAAGGATGCTACAGGTGACGGATGGCAAGTTATTCAGAGTCTTTATGCGATAGGATCAGGAGGACTATTTGGAGCAGGATTAGGCCAAAGTAAACAGAAATATTTATACATACCAGAACCTGAAAATGATTTTATATTCTCTATTTTAGCAGAAGAACTAGGATTTATTGGTTGTGCAGTAGTAATAATATTATTTGCAATACTAATATGGAGAGGAATATTAATTGCAATGAAAGCTCCAGATATGTTTGGAAGTTTGCTTGCGATTGGTATAACAGCATTAGTTGCAATTCAAGTTGTTATAAATATAGCAGTTGTAACATCATCAATGCCAGCGACAGGAATGCCACTACCGTTCTTTAGTTACCGGCGGTACAGCATTGTTTATATTACTGTGCGAGATGGGAATTTTATTAAATATATCAAGGGCATCAGCAAAAGAATAAAAATTTTGAGACACTTTGGAAATATAGATAATAGAAGTGTCTCTTATTTGATAAATTATTTATAATGGAGGAAGAGTAATGAGAGTTATAATTGCAGCAGCAGGAACAGCAGGGCATATTAATCCCGGTCTTGCAATAGCAAATAAGATAAAAAAAGAAGAAAAAAATTCTGAAATAATATTTATTGGAACAACAAGAGGATTAGAAAATGATTTAGTTCCAAGAGCAGGATATAAATTAAAAACAATAGATGCTTATGGATTAAGTAAAGAATTATCAATAGAAAATTTTAAAAAAATGTATAAAACTTTAAAAGGATTTTGGGAAGCAAAAAAAATAATAAAAGAATTTAAACCGGATATAGTAATAGGAACAGGTGGATATATTTGTGGTGCAACAATTACAGCTGCACATAGTTTGAAAATTCCAACTTTACTTCATGAGTCTAATGCTTTCCCTGGAAAAGCTGTTAAGATGCTTGCTAGTAAAGCGAATACAATACTTGTCTCTTTTGAAGACGCCGTTCCAAGAATAAAGAATTGTAAAAATGTTGTATTTACTGGAACTCCAGTAAAAATTAAAAAACAAAGTTATACACAAGAAGAGAAAAATAGAATAATATATGGCGTTGATTTAGATATAAATAAACCAATAGTATTAATATTTGGAGGAAGTCAAGGAGCAAAAAGAATTAATGATACAGTAATAGAAATAATAAAAAATAAGTTAAATAAAAATTATCAAATGGTTTGGGCAACAGGTCCAAAGCAATTTGATAGTATAAAAGGAGAATTAGAAAATATAGGTTTAAATATTGATAATATACCAAATATGAAAATATTACCATATATATATAATATGGAAGAACTTATGAATGTTGTTGACGTAATAGTTGCAAGAAGTGGCGCAATGACAATTACAGAAATTTCAAATTTAGGTAAGCCATCAATATTAGTTCCTCTTCCAAATGTAAGCCATAATCATCAATTATATAATGCAAAGGCACTAGAAAATATAGGAGCTGCTAAAATAATATTAAATGATGAAATAAATGGTGAAAAATTAAATAAAGCAATAGAAGAAATTGTTTTAGATAAAGACAAAATGAAGAAAATGGGAGAAAATGCATCTAAGATATCAACAACAGATGCAGAAGATAAGATATATAATGAAATAAAAAAATTAGTTAAATAGAGGTAGAACAATGATTAAAAGTATACAGTTTAAAATAATTTTAGTGTTTTTTTTGGTAGGGATAATTTTAATAAGTGCTCTTCGGATGTTTTTATATGTATTCTTTAAATGTATTAAACAATGCAATTGAAAATGGAACTTTAGAGAATTTGGGACAAATTTCAGATATTATTACAAATATAAGACATAATACATTTATAACTTTAACAGTATGTACAATAGTTTTTCTAATTGTTGGGATTATTATATTTATATTTTTATCAAAATTTGTAATTTATCCTATTAATAAATTAATAAAAAGTGCAGAAAAAATAACTGAAGAGGATAAAGAAGCAGCAAAGAAGAGTAAGTCAAAAAAGAAAACAGATATGGATAATCTAGAAGATGTGCTTGGCCTTATGACTACTGAGTTAAAAGAAAAGTTAAGTGAAGTATCAACACAGAAAAATCAAATAGAAACAATACTTTTACATATGACAGATGGTATAATTGCATTTAACAGACAAGGAGAAGTAATTCTAATTAATCCAGCAGCTAAAAAGTTTTTAAGCATCAGGCCAGAAGATGAAACTTTTGACGATATATTTAAGAAATTTGATGTAAACATCAATATGGAAAAAATTATCTACTTAGAAAATTGGACATCAACGGAACAAAGAATACAGGTTGATGATAACTATGTAAATGTATTTTTTGCACCATTTAAAAATGATACAGAAAGACCAGATGGAGTAATAGCAGTTATACAAGATATTACAGAGCATGTAAAACTAGACAATATGCAAAAAGAATTAGTTGCAGATGTATCACATGAATTGAAAACACCAATAACTTCAATTATGGGATATGCAGACACTTTATTAGAAGGGGAATATGATAAAGAAACTCAATCTAAATTCTTAAATGTAATAGCAACAGAAGCAAGAAGAATGGCAAGATTAGTTACAGATTTATTAACACTTTCAAGATATGATAATAGTAAAAATTCAGTAACTAAAGAATCTTTTGACTTAGGCGATTTAGTAAAAAAATGCCAGGACAAGCTAGGAATAGAAATAAAGAAAAAACATCATTCAGTAAATTGCTTTGTAACGGCTGATGTACCACCTGTTTATGCAAATAAAGATGATATAGAAAGAGTAGTTTTAAATATATTATCAAATAGTATAAAATATACACCCGATGGTGGAGAAATAAAGATATATGTAGGATTTGTTTATAACGATGCATATATAAAAGTATTTGATAATGGAATAGGAATTCCAGAAGAGGATTTAGGAAGAATTTTTGAGAGATTTTATCGTGTAGATAAAGCTCGTACAAGAGAAATGGGAGGAACAGGACTTCGGACTTTCTATTGCAAAAGAAATATTAGATAAAAATGGTGGAAGCATAGATATTAAAAGTGTAGTAGGACAAGGAACGGAAGTTGTAATTAGAATTCCAACAAAACAAGAATTTTAGTTGATAAATTAAAAAAAATAATGTATAATAAAAAAGCGAGAAAAACAAAAGTTAAAAAGGGAGAGATAAACTTGAATTCAACAGTAAAAGAAATATTAGAATGGGTATATTGTATTGTAATTGCATTAGTTTTAGCAATGTTATTTCGTTATTTTATAGGAACACCAACGATTGTAAAAATGAGTTCAATGTATCCAACATTAGAGCAAAATCAAAGATTATGGCTTAATAGATGGGGAAGAACAACACATACTTTACCTGAAAGAGGACAGATTATAACTTTTGAAGAGCCAGCAAAATTGGAATATTCAGAATCTGAAATAGATGAATCAAATCCAGTAGCTCAATATGAAGAAAGAACAGGCCTAAATTGGTTTGTTAGAAATTTCTTAGAAATAGGAAAGAGAAGTTATATAAAAAGAGTAATAGCACTTCCTGGCGAACATGTCCAAATTAAAGATGGAAAAGTATATATTAATGACCAAGAATTGGATGAACCGTATTTACAGCCTGGAATAGTAACAGATATAGTAGGTGTTGGTTTTGATGATTTTGTTGTTCCTGAAGATTGTGTATTTGCAATGGGAGATAATAGAAATCATAGTACAGATTGTAGGTCATTTGGTTGTATTCCTTTAGAGAAAATAGAAAGTACAGTAGCTCTTAGAATTTGGCCATTAGATAAATGGGGTAAAGTAGAATAAAAGGAGAACACTAAATGTTTCAAAATATTCTAGGAAATGATAAAATAAAAGAATTATTACAAGAATCAATAAAAAATAATCAAGTATCACATAGTTATTTATTTATAGGAGAGTCTGGCATCGGAAAGAAAATGATAGCAAAAGAGTTTGCAAAAGCAATTCTTTGCTTAGGTGATAATAAATATTGTGATAATTGTAAGTCTTGCTTAGAATTTGATGGAGGGAATAATCCGGATTTTTCTATTATAGAGCCAGATGGAAATGTAATAAAAATTGATCAAATCAGAGAGATGCAAAAAGAGGTACAAGAAAAACCTATTATATCTAATAAAAAAGTATATATAATAAATGATGCAGATAAGATGAAAAGGGAAGCTCAAAATGCATTATTGAAAACTTTAGAAGAACCACCAGAATTTGTAACAATTATTTTAGTTGGTGAAAATGAAAATGAATTCTTGGCTACAATAAAATCAAGATGTATGATATTACATTTTAATCCAATTTCAAATTCTGATATGACAAAATATTTAGAAGAAAATTATAATATGAACGTTACTTCTAATATGTTAGATGTATTTCAAGGAAGTATTGGAAAAGCAATAGAATTAAAAGATAAGCAAGAAGAGTATTTAGCAATAGAACAAGCAATTGAAAATTTGGAAAAAGAAGATTTGATAGATTTAATCAAAAAATTAGATATATTATATACTTCAAAAGATGAAATATTAGATATGTTAGATTATATAAATATAATCCTATTAAAAAAATCAAAAGAAAATGTAAAATACACAGATTGTATAAAAATTGTGGAAAATACTAAAAGAAGAATTGCTCAAAATGCAAATTATGATATGAGTATAGACAATATGTTATTTAATATATGGGAGGAAGTAGTTTGAAAAATATAATAGGAGTTAGATTTAAGAAATTAGGTAAAATATATTTTTTTAATCCTAAAAATTTAAAAGTAAAAAAAGGAGTAAAAGTAATAGTTGAAACTGCTCAAGGTGAAGAGTATGGAGAAGTTGTAATTCCTAATCGTTTTGTAGATGATGAAAAGATAGTAGCACCTTTAAAAAAGGTTATTAGAATTGCAAATGGAAGAGACCATAAACATTATGAAGAGTGTAGAAGAAAAGAAAAAGAAGCTTTTAAAACTTGTCAAAAGAAGATAAAAGAGCATGGACTAGCAATGAATTTGACAGACGTAGAATATAAATTTGATGATAGTAAAATTCTATTTTATTTTACAGCTGATGGTAGGATTGATTTTAGAGAATTAGTTAAAGATTTAGCTGCAATTTATAAAACTAGAATTGAGTTAAGACAAATTGGTGTAAGAGACGAAGTTAAAAGAATTGGTGGAAATGGTGTTTGTGGAAGAGAACTTTGTTGTTGTACTTTTTTAAGAGATTTTGAAGCAGTATCAATTAAGATGGCTAAAGAACAAAATTTATCTCTTAACCCAAGCAAGATTTCAGGAAATTGTGGTAGACTTATGTGTTGTCTAAAATATGAAAGTGATGTTTATGAAGAAAAACTAAAGAAACTTCCAAGTATTGGAGCTATTGTTAAAACTCCTGATGGTGAAGGTGAAGTTGATAATATTGAGACTTTAAGGGAGATTATTAGGGTAAAAGTAAAAGATGGAGATAATTTTGTTTCTAAAAAATATCCAGCAAGTGAAATTACTATAATTAAAGACAACAAGGCTGAAAAAGTTGATGAAGAGGAAATAGAGCATCAAAAAGAATTAGAGGAACTAGAAAAGTTAGAACAAGAAGATAAGAAGATGGAAACTAATGAAGACGAGTTTTAATACTTGTCTTTTTTAAAAAGTAAAAAAGGAGAAAACAATGAAAGTATTAACTATAAAACAACCATGGGCAAGTTTGATAATAGAAGGATATAAAAGATTTGAATTTAGAAGTTGGAAAACAAATTACAGAGGAGAATTATTAATCCATGCAGGAAAGTCTATTGATAAAGAAGCCTATGAAAGACTAAAAGGTTATTTAACTGATATGCCTTTAGGCAAAATTATTGGAAAGGTAAAGCTTACTAATTGTATAAAAACAACTCCTGAATTTTTTGAAGAGAGATTGAAAGAAAATAAAGATATCTATACAAAAAGTGTATTTAATGAAGATTATGCATGGCAAATGGAAGTGAAGGAGAAGTTTATGGAGCCAATAGAAGTAAAAGGAAAGTTAGGATTATGGAATTATAAAGAATAGGAGGCAGATTTTGGATATAACTTATTTTTAATTCTATGATTATATGATTTTTGTTATTAAATTCCATAAAATATAAAATGGATTTCTATATAGAATTATATGGAGGAAAATATGAAATCTTTGGAGAAAATAGTAGGAGATAAAATATTTGATTTAGTAAACTATATGTTATCAAAAATTATAAAACCAGATATAGCAATAGACAAAGTGAGAGAATTGAATGAAGAAGAGCTTGAACGAATAAAGCAAGAATACGGAATAGAAGGAATAATATTGGATGTTGATGATACTTTAAGAAAAGAAATGAGAGAAATTCCAAAATGTAATCAGGACTGGATTGAAAGTTTGAGAGAGAAATTTAAGATTATAGTTCTAAGTAATGGTATAGATAAAGGAATTGAAAAGTATTTTAGAGAAAGAGGAATAGATTATATAGGATTTGCGCTAAAGCCTTTAAAGAAGAATTTTAAAAAAGCTTGTGAAAAAATGAATATAAGCCCAGATAAAGTACTTGTAATTGGAAATGATTTGATTGACGATGTACATGGTGGAAAAAGAAATAAAATGAAAACAGCTTTAGTAAAAGAAGTAGAAGATGATGAAAGATAGATTCTTATAATAAAAATCTATCTTTAAATATAAAAAATAAAAATTTAACAAAAATATAAACTTTCTATAAGTTTTTTTCCATTATATACATATCTTCATCATTTAATTCTTTTTTTTCATCTTTATATCTATAACCAAGTCTATAATAAAAACCATGAGCTGTTATAGATGCTGGAATTACTAATTTTTTTATAGGTAGAGTATGTGCATATTCTTCTATTTTTTTAATTAGTTCTGAACCAATACCTTGTCCATGATTTTCAGGTTTTACAAAGACAGTTAAAATCCAGTATTCATCATTGCTATACCAAGATTTTTCTAATCCAGCAGTACCTACTACTTTGCCATCCAGCAAAGCTATAAAAACTTTTTTTCTATTATTAAAAGTCTTTTTTAATTTTTCTACAGAGAAATCTTGAGCCATTTCTTTAACTCTTTCTATTCCATAATCTTTACTGTTAACATTAATTAAATCTTGAATAATAAGATTTGATATTTCATTAATATATTTTTCTTCATATTCTTGTATTTTTAACATAATAACACCCTTTCATAATTAATTATTTATTTTTTGACCAATATATTTTATAAATCCAGAATAATGCATAGTCTTACCATCTAAATCTAAGCAGTATTCATCAGATATACAAATTGTTTTAAAGTCTTTAAATAAGTTTGAAATTTCATCCATAGTAAAAAAGCTAATATAAGTATCATTTGTTTTATTGTGAAAAATATTATTTTCTAAAGATTCAAATTCTAGTGAATTAGAAACTTTTTTGAATTTTGAATCTTTTAATGAAAGTACATAGATATATACTAAACCATTAAGCTTTATATTATCTTTGATGTTTTTAATAATTTTATAACTATCGTTTTTATGAAAAAAGTGTAATACAAATCTTGATTGAATTAAGTCATATTTATCTTTTTCTATATTAAAAGTTCTAATGTCACTTTGGACTAAATTTAGCTTATTACAATTATTTTTACAAATATCTAAGCATTTTGAAGAATAGTCAACACCAGTTACATTAAATCCTAATTCAGCTAAAGGGATAGAATTCATTCCTTACCCAATTCCTAAATCTAAGACTTTTTTTCCAGATATTAAGTTTAGATATTTTTCTAATTCATAATCCAATTTTGCCTCAAATATCGGAAATTCATTTTTATATCTTTTATCATAATTAACAGGTTTTCCTATCATAAAATACCTCCATGTTATATTTGTGTTTATTATAAAACAAATAATATTTAGAAACAATAGCTTAAAAATGATTTTTATATTTTTTATTTCAAATAGAAAAAATGTAAAAAGTTAGTAAATGATTTATTGATAAAAAATCTTCAATTAATTTTACTACTAAATGTTGTTAACCTGATAAATTAAAGAGTTTTAAATATTAAATGGTAACTTAAATTAGAAAGAAAAAGTGCTTAAATAAAATATGATTAAGCTATAGAAATATGAGTAGAAGCGAAATTTATAGAAAGATATAAGAATTAGTGATGTTTCTTATGTACAATTATATGGGAACTATTTTTTGTTAACTTGGAAGGTGGTATAAATTATTATAATAAAGAAGTAATAAATTTATAGTGTAATTTTAAGAAAAAGAAATGGTGAAAAGAAAATAATGAAGATTTATATATTTTTTTAGTGTTTTTGTTAATTCTAGCATTACAGATTAGGTTAATTATAGATAAATAATAGTTTTTATAATCGTGCTAGATGTAAAGTTTTTTATTGGAGTTTGTTTTGGAAGTGGCTAAAAGTTTTAAAAAGATAAAGTGTGAGCTATTTGTATTTTGAAATAATAAAAGAAAATGAAAAAATAGCAAAGTGAAGTTGGGATAAGTAAATTTTATTGTAAAAGAAAGACCTTTATGATAAAATGCAGTAGATAAGTATAATTAAAAGGAGTAAACATTATGGAAGAATTAATGAAAGAAATAAAAAAATTTAATAAAGAAAGAGATTGGGATAAATTTCATTCGGAAGAAAACTTAGCAAAGTCAATATCAATTGAAGCTGGAGAATTATTAGAATGTTTCCAATGGGATAGGGAAAATTATAATAAAGAAGAAGTTTGTGAAGAATTAGCAGACGTATTTACATATTGTATTCAGATGGCTATGAAATTAAATGTTAATCCTGAAGAAATTATTCTAAAGAAATTAGAAAAAACAAAAAAGAAATATCCAGTAGAAAAAGCAAAGGGAATAAGTACAAAATATAACAAATTATAAGAGATGGGGTAGGAATAATGAAGTCGAATTTTGAAGTTAAAGAATATGAATTTAATAATAGTGCATTAAATAATATTAATCAAAAATATATTAATTGGCCAGTTGTTTATTTGATAAGTAGCAATAACAAAGTTTACATTGGTGAAACATCTAATATCAAAAGTAGGATGAAACAGCATTTAAACAATCCAGATAGAAAATTTTTAAAAATAATCAACATAATATTTGATGAGAAATTTAATAAATCCGCAATATTAGATATAGAACAAAGTTTGATACGTATGTTCTATGCTGATAGTAGATTTGACTCAAATAAAGGAATATTAAATAAAAATAATGGACAGTCTTCGAAACATAATTATTATCAAAGAGAGATGTATTTAAATAAATTGGAAGATATTTGGAAGAAACTTCAGCAGAAGAAGTTAGCCAAAAAATCTTATAATAGTATTATTAATTCTGATATATATAAATATTCTCCGTTTACTTCTTTAACTAATGAACAACAGGATATAATGTGTAAAATTATCAATAATATATTAGATTGTTTAGAAGGAAAGACTACAAATAAAACATCAATTATTACTGGATTAGCTGGAACAGGAAAAACAATTTTGGCAATAAATTTAATATATACTATAGTTAATGCAGACTTTAGTAATATTGATACTTTTAAAGAAGGCGAAGATATAGAAATAGAAATTTTATCAGAATATGATAAAACTATTCATAGGTTAAGAAAATATATATTGCGCAATGAAAAAATTAAAATTGGATTTGTTGTTCCTATGACATCATTAAGAAAAACATTAAAAACTGTATTCATATCAATTGATAGAAAAAATCTAAGAAACATTGTAATTGCTCCGGGTGATGTTACTAAAGATGATTATGATGTAATTATTTGTGACGAAGCTCATAGGCTAGCACAATACAAAAATATTGCAAATATGGGATATTTTAGAAAAAAATGTGAAGAATTAGGAATTGATGAAAATACAGCCACACAATTAGATTGGATAAATATGAACTCAAAATATAAAGTATTATTTTATGATGGAAATCAAACTATTAAGGGATCAGATATTTCAAAAGATAAAATGGATAAATTAATAGAGGAAAATAGTGATAAATGTTATTCTTTAACAACACAATTAAGATGTAAATCAGGAGAGCTATTTTTAGATAGCATAGATAAATTATTTAAATGTTCTTTAAAAAATAAAATAGAATCATCTAAAGATTTTGAAATAAAAGTATTTGATGATCCTAATGAAATGATTGATAAAATAAAAGAATTAGACAAAAAAATAGGATTATGTAGAAATGTAGCAGGATATGATTGGGAATGGAAATCAAAAGATAAGCCAATTGAAGAAATTAGAAAAAAAGATTTATATGATTTTGATTTTAAAGGGAAAAAATATATATGGAATCATACAAGGAATGGGTGGATTTTATCAAGTAATGCGGTAAATGAAATTGGATGTGTGCATACAGTACAAGGTTATGATTTAAATTATGTTGGAGTAATTATTGGACCAGATTTGAGTTATAATAAAGAAAAAAATAAGATTGAAGTTCATATAGATAAATTGAAAGATAAAAATGTTAAGAAAGGAACAGATGAGAAAACAGTACAAGAATATATAATTAATACATATAAAGTATTATTAGAAAGAGGAATTAAAGGGTGTTATATTTATGCATGTGATGAAAGTATGCAAGAATATTTGAAGGGGCATATAGAAACCTATAATCCTGATAAAAAATAAACAGAGTTTATGTTTAGATATATTTTAAATAACAAATATCGCTTGTTGGCAATATCTTGCCTAAAGCGATATTTGTTTATTCCAAAATATAATAATTAGGACTAATTATTATTAAATATGAAAAAAGTTTTTGAAACCACAAAGTTTTTTCATAATTTTGAAAAAACTTGACTATAATATTAAAAGATAGTATAATTATTATAGTTAGGAGGAGATTCTATGGAAAGAATAAATAGAGATAATTATTTATCTATATTAAAGAATTTCAAAGATCAACAAATAATAAAAGTAATAACAGGAATTAGAAGATGTGGAAAATCAACATTATTAGAAATATATCAAAACTATTTGAAAGATAATGGAGTAGAAGATAATCAAATAATATCTATAAATTTTGAAAATGCTGATTATGAAGAATTACAAGATAGAAAAAAATTATATGAATATATAAAGGCAAAATTAGTTAAAGGGAAAAAGACTTATGTATTTTTAGATGAAATACAAAATGTAAATGAATTTGAAAAGACAGTAGACAGTTTATTTATAAATAAAGATGTAGATTTATATATAACAGGCTCAAATGCTTATTTATTATCTTCAGAATTAGCAACATTACTAACAGGAAGATATATTGAAATAAAGATGTTACCGTTATCGTTTAAAGAGTATGTATCAGCTTTTGAAGATAAAACAGATATATCAAGAAAGTTTAGAGATTATTTAAGATATAGTTCTTTTCCTCAAGCAGTAGAATTATATAAAATCAACCCAGAAAATATCAATATGTTTTTAGATGGTATATATAACACAATTCTTTTTAAAGATGTAATGCAAAGAAAAGGAATAACAGATAAAAATGTTTTAGAAAGAGTTACAAAATATTTATATGACAATATAGGAAATAGAACTAGCATGAAAAGCATAAGTGATAATATTGAAGGCGTAGAAAA
>CALXFI010000020.1 GCA_944387535.1 uncultured Clostridia bacterium
ATTTTATCAAATTTACGATGTTTTTTGTTCATTTTTATACATTTTTATTGCGAAAAATTTTTACTCTTTTTTACTGATAAATTAGAAATTTAAATCTTTAAAATCTTCTTCTTTTAAAAATGTTTCTTTTTTCTTTTCATCACAATGACATTTTTCTTTTCTGTCATCAATATAGCAATCACATTTATCATGTTTTTCACCTTTTAAGCATTTACCTTCATGATGGCATTTTGCACATATTTTTATTTTCTTTGTATTGTTTACCCATATTTGAATAGCATATTCTTTACCAGGGCATAAAGGACCAAAGACGAATTCTCCTTCTTCATCAGTAAAAGTATGGCCTATAGGTCTTCTTTCCTCTTTGCCATCTTCACAAACGATTTCAACTAATTTTATAACAGCATTATCAACTGGCTCTTTGAAACAGTCTTTAACAACACCATATATAACATCACGATTGTCTTCTGGTAAAGTTATGTCTAAGTCAAATTGTTTTCCACCTGATATAACACCATCAACATCTAAAACTGGACAATAAGGTTTTTTGCAATCTTCTTTTTCCATATATATCATTCCTTTCTAAATAAACAACATATACGCTGTTTATATATCATATGAAGAAAAAACAATAAATTTGACTAATTTTGTTTAAATTTGTATAAGTTTTGTATATATAAATATTGTAAAAATGTCATAAATATAGTATAATAGAATTATGATTGGAGGAGATAAATATGGATGATAATGATAAAAGAGAAGAAAATATAGAAATTAACAAAGAAGAACCAGCAAAAGTAGCAGAAGTAGTAAAAGAAGCACCAAAACCAGGAGAAACACCTAAAGAACCAGTAAAAAATAGAAAAGGTTTAGCAATTGCAGCAATGGTACTTGGAATTGTATCAATAGTATTTTTCTGTGTATGGTATATATCAATTCCATGTGCAATCCTAGCTATAATATTTGGTATATTATCAATAAAATCTACTAGGAGAGGTATGGCAATTGCAGGTATTTCAACAGGAGCTGTTGGATTTGTATTAATGCTTCTACTTTATGCATTTATATTCTTTGTAATAGGTGTTGGAACATTTTCTGGATTAAGAGATGCGATTGAATATTATGATAATCATGATTACGATTATGATTATCGTTATAACATGTATGATAATCATGATTATTATGATGATTGGTTTTAAAATAACAAAAGGGATATCTAAGTATGATATTCCTTTTTAAAATATAATAAAAAGCTAATGTAAAGTGAGAAATTTGCTTAAATTTCAATGATTCTGTTGTGGAAAATACATAAGTATAATATAATTAAGTAGGAGACGAGAAAATGGAAAAAATAAAAGAGAAACCAAATAAAAAGGGAAAAATATTAGCTATAATTTCACTGATATTAGGTTTGGTATCAATAGAATATACAATAATGGGATTTTTTATTCAAATATTATCTAGTATAACTTACATACCTATAATTTGTGCGATATTATCAGTCATATTAGGAATAGTATCACTTAAATATTGTTCAAAAAAGGTAGCAGTCAGCTGTATAATAATAGGACTTTTAGCAGTAATATTTTTTATTTTTTCTTATATCGTATATAATCAAGCAGTATATGTGCTATATAAATAATATTACAAAGTCTAGATTTTTTTCTAGGCTTCATTTTATAATAAAAAATATTTAAAAAGTGTAACCTTTTATAAAAATAAATTGTATAACTAGTGTATGAAGATAAAAGGGGATGGACTAATGGAAATAACGGATAAGGAATTATATAAAAAGTATTTGTCGGGGGATAATAAAGCTTTTGAAGACTTAGTAAAAAGACATAAAGATCATATAATATATTTTATTTCAAGATATACTAAAAATACAGATATAGCAGAAGATATATCACAAGATGTATTTGTATATTTACTTCTTCACAAAGACCAATATGATTTTAAATATTCTTTTAAAACATATTTATATATGATAGCAAAATGTAGAGCAATAAATTATCTAAAGAAAGAAAAAAGAGCAATTAGTGGCCTAGATTATAATAATTTATATATAGAAGATAATGATTTAGAAGAAATCGTATATAAAAATGAAACTTCTCAAAATATAAGAAAAGTAATTAATAAGTTAAAACCAGATTACCAGGCAGTGATATGTTTAACTTCTTTAGAAGGTTTTAAATATAAAGAAGTTGCAAAAATTATGGATAAAAGTGTAGGACAAGTTAAGGTAATGTTAAATAGAGCAAAAAGAAAGCTAAGAGAAGCTTTAGAAAAGGAGGGATTTTCTTATGAAGTCTAATAAAGAATATTTAGAAGAAATCTATGAGAAAAAAAGAGAAGTTGTAAATTCTAAAGAAAAAGATGAATTTTATAATATAAGATTTAAAAAGCCAAAGAAAAGCCCTTTAAGAATAGCTGCTACATTTTTATTAGCATTAAGTTTAACAGTAGGAGTAGGATATTGTGGAACAGTTGCATATCAAAATATTTGGAAAGAACCAAAAAAATATACGATAAATCAGGAAGTATCAGATGAAGAAAAAAAACAATGTATATCAGCTGAAGAAGCAAATGAATTAGGAAATAAATACTTAAAACAAGTAGGATTAGAAGATGAAAAAGTTTTAAATCAAAACCTAAATAAAGAATTTTTATCAGATGAAAATGAGTGGGGAATGTCATCTAAAAAAGCTACAATTACAATAGATGCAGAAACACGGAGACTTAAAGTCAATACAAGTACCTACTTGGAATTATAAAATACCATATAATTATGGAATAACAAGAGATGAAGCAAGAGAAACAGCAAAAGAGTTATTTAATAAATATCTACCAAATATAGAAGGAGATTATGAATTAGTAAAATTAACAAGAAATATGGAAACAGATGAAGCATCATATATTTGGTATGCAGAGTTTTATAGAAAATATGGAGAAGAAATAAATCCTTATGAAAAAGTACTTATTGGTTGGGTTCCAACAATAAATGGAATTTACCAATTAAAAATAGAAAGAGGAAAATTTGAAAACAATGAGATTGTAAAAACAAAAGAAGAAGCAATTGAAATTGCAAAAAATAAAGATAAAGAAATAGAACCAAATAGAGAGATAGAAAGTGTAACAGCTGAAGAAGCAATTCAAGAAATGAACTCAGAGGCATACTTAAGAGAGACTAGAAAAGAAGATTATGAAAATGGTAAAATATCATTAAATGATGGATACTATGCTACAGAAGATAGAGTAAGAAGAGTATGGCTTGTTACTATAAAATATGTAGAAGAAGAAAATAAATTAGATTCATTTACTTATTTTGTGGATACAACAACTGGAGAAATAATTGGAGGAGCGATATATAATCCATTAAATTATATAGAAGATTTAAGAAATGATCCAAATAATTTTGCTTAAAAGGAGAAATAAAGGAAAGCTAAAAATAGAAATGGAAGTAGAAAAGAAAAATAATTTGAAAAATAAAAAGGGAAAAAATATAAAGAAAGAACATAAAAAGCAAAGTAAAAACATTTTAGGAATAATACTTATACTGCTTCTTAGTATAAGTATTATTTTGGTGACTTTAATATTTTTTATAAATAAGTGTGATAAAGAAAAAGAAGAAACAAAAGAGATAGAAGTTTCAAGTAATGTGAAAGAAGAAAATAATGTGCTAGAAGTTGTAATACCTAAAGAAGAAATAAAAGAAATAACTGACTGGAGATTAACATTAGTAAATAGAGAAAATCCATTACCAGAAGACTTTACAATAGAGCTTGCAAATATTGATAGAACAAGAAAAATTGATAAAAGAATAATTGGAGAGCTAAAAGAAATGATGCAGGCTATGAAAAGTGCTGGAATAAATAATATTTGGGTTCAGTCAGCATATAGAAGTATAGAATACCAAGAAAATTTATATAACAACAAAGTTAATGAATATTTAAAATATGGAGTAACAAAAGAAGAAGCAGAAAAATTAACATCAGAATATATAAATAAGCCAGGAGAGAGTGAGCATAATTTAGGACTAGCAGTAGATTTTAATAAAGTAAATGATGATTTTAAAAACACAAAAGCATTTAAATGGCTAAGCCAGAATGCAAAAGATTATGGTTTTGTAATGAGATATCCAGAAGAAAAAGCATGGATTACTGGAATAGAATATGAACCATGGCATTGGAGATATGTGGGAAAAGAAAATGCATATAAGATGGAAGAACTAGATATGTGTTTAGAAGAATATAGAGAATATTTAGAGACGAATTAGTTTGACAAAGAAGATAAACAAATGTATTATTTAATGAGTATAAGATAAATAAAGGGAGAAATAATACATTGAAAAAGGAAACTATTGAAATATTACAAGAGTTATGCCAAGAGATGGATATTAAAATAGAAAGTTTATCATATGGATGGATTTTTAAATTATCTAAAAGTGGTAAAATAGCATATATAACAGGAAATTTTGATATAAATAAAGCAGCATCTAGTAAGATTGCATGTGACAAATATGCAACATATGAGGTATTAAAATCACAAAATATACCTATAATAAAGCATACAATGGTATTTAATCCAATTGATAGAAAAGATTATATAAAAGAAGATGAAGTTTGGAATATTGTTCGTAAGGAATTTGAAAATGAAAAAAGAATAGTTGTTAAACCAAATTTTGGATTTGAAGGAAAAGGTGTATTCTTTTGTAATACGTTAAAAGAGACAGAAGAAGCGGTTAAATATTTGCTTAAGAAAAATAGTTCAATTAGTATATGCCCATTTTATGATGTGAAAAAAGAATATAGAGCATTTTATTTAAATGGAGAAATCTTACTAATTTATGAAAAAGAAAAACCATATGTTTTAGGAAATGGTAAATATAATGTTAAAACTTTAGTAGAAAGATTAAATCTTCCAGATAATGATGTTGTAAGAGAAAATTTAAGCAAAATAGATTTAAATTATATACCAAAAGAAAATGAAAAAATAGAACTTTCTTGGAAATATAATTTGTATGGAGGAGCAACTGCTAAAGTAATAAATAGAGATGATACATATTATAGTAAAATAGAGAAGTTAGCAATAGAAGGTGGAAAAGCTTTAGACATGACTTTTGCAACTATAGATATTATAAATACTAAAAACAATGAATTATATGTATTAGAAATAAATTCAGGAGTTGCAACAAGTATATTTTCTGAAATAGTAGAAAATGGAAAAGAATTAACTAAAGGAATATATAAAAAAGCATTGATAACAATTTTTGAATAAAATTTGCAAAAATTTGACAACTAATTATAATGGAATAAAGTAAGTGCAATTGATTTTTTACTTGGAAGAGTAGAGTTATAGAAGAAAAAATAATAAATAAGAATTTTTCTCCAAGAACAAGCATACAATTAAAGTAGCTTGAACTTGGAGGTTTTTTTATGTTTTTAGTATTTAATAAACAAAAAATAGTAACATATTTTGTGTCAGTATTAACAGTTGTATTATTATTCTTTGTTGCAAGCACATTAAATAAAAAAGATGAAATAGTAGAAACATCAGCAGGAGCTGAGAGGTTATTACCTATATATAATGTAAAGACAGAAGAAAAAAAGATAGCATTTACTATGAATTGTGCCTGGAATGCAGATGATATTGATAGTATTTTAGAAACATTAGAAAAAAATAATGTAAAAATAACTTTCTTTATGGTAGGAGAATGGATAGATAAATATCCTGAAGCAGTAAAAAAGATAAATGAAGCAGGGCATGAGATAGCAAATCATAGTGATACACATAAACATGTAAATAATTTAAGTTATGAAGATAATGTAAAAGAGATACAAAGTGCAAATGAAAAAATTAAAAATATAACAGGAAAAGATAATAAACTTTATAGAGCACCATATGGAGAATACAATAATACTGTAATAAAAGCAGCCAAAGATAATGGTTACATACCAATTCAGTGGAATTTAGACACGCTTGATTATACAGGAATAACAGGAGAAGAAATGTGGAAAAGAATAGATGGAAAATTAAAAGAAGGAGATATAATACTTAGTCATAATGGAACTGAGCATACTGCAGAAGCTCTAGATATGCTAATAAAAAATATAAAAGAAAAAGGATTTGAAATAGTAAAAGTATCAGATTTAATATACCATGATAATTATAAAATTGATATAAATGGTACGCAAATAAAAGATAAATAATGTATATATTTGGAAAAACAGGGAATTATAAAAATATAAAGAAATTAAGGGGTTATAAGATGACTTTTATTGGAATGATTTCAGATCATAAAAGTTTTGAAAATATCAAAGAGATATTAAAGAAAAATTCAAAAAATGAAATTAATTTAATTCATGTAAATAAGAAAAGTATTAGCAATATGAAGAACATAAGATTTGAAACAATAATTATAGATTCTTTATTAAGTGAGTTTAAAGAAGAAACTTTACTAATAGAAAATATGTGTTTACATGCAAGGTATATTGCTATAAATACGGATATAAATGTAGAAATACCTAAGTATATAAAAGAAACAAAAGCACATATTATAACATACGGATTAAACCAAAAAGCAACTGTCACAATATCTAGTATAACAGAAAGTAGTATATTAATATATTTACAAAAAAGCTTAAAAAATATAAAAGGAAAAACAATTGAAATAGGGGAAAAGAGGGTAAAAGTTAATGAAGAAAATAAGCTTAAAACATACGAAGTTTTAATAACTTATATTATTTTTTTAATCGAATCTAAGCCCATAATTGAGCAAACATAGGAAAAAACTAACTTTTTTGAAAAAAATTAACTTTTTATGTAGACAAAACCAAAAAAAAGGTGTATAATAGAAAATGTAAGTTAAGAGCGCCTAAGGAAAAATATACAATCGATAAATTAAAAAATAGGGAGGAAAAGGAATTGAATACAAATTATTTAGAAAACAACTATTTAACATTAGTTGGAAAAGTTACAGGAGAAAAGAAATTTAGTCATGAGATTTATGGAGAAAGATTTTATGTATTTAATCTAGAAATACCACGTTTAAGCGGAAACAGTGATATTATACCAATAACTGTTTCAGAAAGACTAATTAAAGAAGACACATTAACTGAAGGTAAAAAGCTATTAATAAAAGGTCAATTTAGATCTTATAATAGTTACGAAAACGAAAAGAATAGATTAATTCTAACAGTTTTTGCAAAAGACATAGTAGAAGTAGAAGAAAATGAAGAAGACGAAGAAAATGAAATGGTAAGAAAAGATACTGTAACAAATGAAGTAGTGCTAGTTGGTTACATTTGTAAGAAACCAATATATAGACAAACACCATTTGGACGTGAAATCTCAGACTTATTACTCGCAGTAAATAGAGCGTATAACAAATCTGATTATATCCCATGTATAGCTTGGGGAAGAAATGCTAGATTTTGTCAAAATTTAGAAGTAGGGACAGAGGTAAAAATAGTAGGAAGAGTTCAATCTAGAAATTATGAGAAAAAACATGAAGATGGAACAGTAGAAACAAGAGTTGCATATGAAGTATCTATTGGAAGTTTAGAAGTTATAGAAGAAAAAGATAACGAAAATAAAGAAGATGAAGAGAGCAAAGAGGCTGTTTAATATATATATTAATTAGAAAATTATAAAAAAGTTTCAAAAATATAGTTTTTTGAAACTTTTTTATGTTATAATTAGTATCAGAATTTTTATTTAAAGGAGACTAATTATGGAAAACCAACTAATTAAGAAAAAAGAAAAAAAAGACAAAAGAACAAGAGTAAAACCAAATACTAAATTTGCAATAATGGCAGTAATATTAATTGCAATTTTTTGTTTAGCAATGACTCCAGTAACATTGCAAAACGATACATATTACACAATAAAAATAGGAGAGCATATAGTAAATAATGGTATAGATATGCAAGATCCATTTTCATGGCATGAAAATTTACCATATACATATCCACATTGGCTATATGATTTATTAACATATCTAATTTATAATGTATTTGGAATGACAGGAATATATGTTACAACTTGTATATTATCTATAATATTAGGATTATCAGTATATGCAGTAAATAGGAAACTTTGTAAAAACCAATTATTTTCATTTGTACTTACAATAGGAGTAATGTATTTAATAAGGGGATATATTGCAGCAAGAGCACAGTTAGTTACATTTATATTATTTGTATGGACAATATATTTTATAGAAAAATTCTTAGAGACGAAGAAAAAAAGATATGCAATATGTTTAATCATAATACCAATATTAATTGCAAACTTGCATGCAGCAGTATTTCCATTTTATTTTGTACTTTACTTACCATATATAGCAGAATATGTAATTGCAAGTATATCTGAATTTATAATATATAGAAAAGCAAAAGTTAAGTTTTTAGAATTAAAAATAAAAGTGTTATCTAAAAAACAAGAAAATAATGAAAAAGTAGAAAAATTAAAAGAAGAACAAAAACTATTATTAGAAAAAGTTGATAAAATAAAAGTAAAAAGAACAAAAGATTTACAAAATCCTTATAAAATAAAACTAGTAAAAAGAAATGCAACAAAATGGCTAATTTTAATATTTATAATATGTATATTTACAGGCCTATTAACGCCTATAGGAGATACACCATATACATATTTATTTAAAACAATGGAAGGAAATACTACACAAAATATAAATGAACATCTACCAATGACACTTGCAGATGAAACAGAAGTAATTTGTGTACTTATAATGTTTTTAGCCATAATGATCTTTACAAAAGTAAAAATTAGATTATGTGATTTATTTATGCTATGTGGTTTGTGCTATTTAATGCTTGCGACAAGAAGACAAGTTACAATGTTTGTACTTCTTTGTTCACCTATTTTAAATAGAATGTTAGTGGGACTAACTAAACTATACACAAAAGATACAATAGAGCAAGCTGTAAAAGAACTAACTAGTATAGCTGGAATAATACTAATATCATTAGCAATGATAGGCTTTAGCTATTATAAGGCAAAGGATAAATTCAATGATAAATATATAGATGAATCATCATATCCAGTACAAGCATGTGATTATATAATAGAAAATATAGACTTAGGAAAAGCAAGATTTTATAACGAATATAATTATGGAAGCTATATGATATTTAGGGGAATACCAGTATTTATAGACTCAAGAGCAGACTTGTATGCACCAGAATTTAGTGGCAAAAAAGATGATATATTTATTGACTTTATAAACACTTCAAATATAGGAACATTTTATGAGGATACATTTAAAAAATATAATATAACACATGTAATTACATATAAAAACTCAAAGATGAACATGATAATTACAAAAACAAAAGACCCTAAATATAAAGAATTATATAAAGATAGTCATTTTGTGGTTTATGAAAGATTACAAGATGTAGAAAACGAACAAAGTAATCAAGAAGAGCAGAATGTACAAAGTGAGTAAGATTAGGTTTAGAAAGAGGCAAATAGTTTGGAAAGTTTAAAAACATTTATAGTAGAAAAAGAAGATGAAGGAAATAGAATAGATACATATTTAGCAAAAAAAGATGAAGATTTATCTAGAGTTGCAATTCAAAGATTAATAAAAGAAGAAAAAATATTAGTAAATGGTAAAAAAATAAAAGCATCATATAGAGTACAAGAAAATGATAATATAACATTAGAAGAAGATAAGCCAAAAGAAATATCATTAAAAGCACAAGATATACCAGTAGAAGTACTTTATGAAGATGAAGATATAATAGTTGTAAATAAACCAAAAGGAATGGTAGTTCATCCTGGAAACGGAAATCCAGATGGGACACTAGTAAATGCATTAATGACAATATGCAAAGACTCTCTATCAGGAATAGGTGGAGAAATAAGACCAGGAATAGTACATAGATTAGATAAAGATACATCAGGAGTAATAGTAGTTGCAAAAAATGATAAAGCACATATTAATTTAAGTGAGCAAATAAAAAATCATGAGGTAGAAAAAACTTATATTGCATTGGTAAGAGGAATAGTAAAAGAAAACGAAGCAACAATAAATATGCCAATAGGGAGAAATAAAAACGATAGAAAAAAGATGGCAGTGGAAAAAGATGGAAAACCGGCAGTTACACATTTTAAAGTATTAGAAAGATATCCAAAAGATAATTGTACATTGTTGGAAGTAAAAATAGAAACAGGAAGAACACATCAAATAAGAGTACATTTATCACATATTGGTTATCCAGTAATAGGAGATACAACCTATTCTAATGGAAAAAATAAATGGGGAGTAGTCGGTCAATGTCTTCATGCAAAAAGTTTAAAATTTAAACATCCTATAACAGGAAAAGAAATGAAGATAGAAGCTAAACTTCCAGAATATTTCAAAGAAATTTTGAGACAATTGAGGACTGAGCTTCTTTGTCTCATCAAGTAATGGAGGAAAAATGGAAAAAGAAAGGCTACAAAAATATTTAGCAAACTGTGGTATTTGTTCAAGAAGAAAAGCAGAAGAATTAATTACAAGTGGAAAAGTAAGTGTAAATGGAAAAATTGTAACAGAACTCGGAACAAAAATAAATCCAAAAGTGGATAAAGTTATATATAATGGAAAAGAAGTAAAAGAAGAAAGAAAGCATATCTATATACTTTTAAATAAACCAATAGGATATGTAACAACAGCAAAAGACCAGTTTGGAAGAGATTCTGTAATGGACTTAGTAAAAGTAAAAGAAAGAGTAGTTCCAGTAGGTAGGCTTGATATGTATACATCAGGAGCATTAATTCTAACAAATGACGGAGATTTTGTATACAAGGTAACACATCCAAAACATGAAATCGAAAAAACATATACAGTTACAATAAAAGGAATTGTTAAAGATGAAGAAGTAAATAGATTAAGAAAAGGTGTAAAAATAGATGATTATATAACAAAAGAGGCTAAAGTTAAAATATTAAAGATTGATGAAGAAAAAAGAGAGTCAAGATTAGAAATCACAATTCATGAAGGAAAAAATAGACAAATAAGAAAAATGTGCGAAGCTGTTGGACACAAGGTATTAGCATTACATAGAAGTAAGATTGCAGGAATAGGAGTAAAAGATTTACCGTTAGGAAAATGGAGATATTTAAGTAAAGAAGAAGTTAATAAAATGCTGTTTTCTGGGACGGGGTCAAAAAACAGCATTTGGAATAATTAAAAATAAAATTATTTAGTTGATGTGTTGAAAAATAAGTGTATTAAATATATAATAAGATAAACATAAGATAAAAGGAGAATTAACAAATGAATACGTTAAAATTTGAGCCAGAAGGATGGAATAATGAAATTACAAAAGTAGACAAATCTAATTTAAAAACATATATGGAAACAAATAAAACTCTTCAAGGATTGGTAAGAAATTGTGACAATAATTATAACTTATATGTGAATTTTGAAAATGGGCTAGTAGGGAAAATACCACGTGATGAAATAGAGGCAATAAAAACGGAAGATGATGGACTACCAAGAACTAATTTATGTGTAGGAAAAGTTCATAAATTTGTACAATTTAAAATAAAAGATGTAGAAGAAAATGAACTTATATTATCAAGAAAGCAAGTCCAAAAAGAAGCAATGAATTGGGTTAAAAATGACTTAGAAGTAGGACAAAAAGTAGATGGAATAGTAAAGAATATAAAACCTTACGGAGCTTTTATAGAAATAGGTGGGGGAATTGTAGGCTTAGCACATATAGAAGATTTATCAGTAGCAAGGATAAAGACGCCATATGAAAGATTAAGAATTGGACAAAAGGTTGAAATTGTGGTAAAATCTATAAATAGAGAGCAAGGAAAGGTAATTTTATCATATAAAGAACTGTTAGGTTCATGGGAAGAAAATGCTTCAAAGTTTAAAGTGGGCAGTAAAGTAAAAGGCAAAGTAAGAGAAACTGAAAAAAACAAAAATGGAATTTTTATAGAACTTACACCTAATTTAGTAGGTATGGCAGAATATGAAGATGGATTAGAATATGGACAAGATGTTGACGTTTATATTAAAAAAATTGATTATGATAGAAAAAAAGTAAAATTACTTATTGTTTAATACAAGGAGGAATAAAGATGGTTGAAGATGAAGAAATAAAAACTAAAGTATCACCATTTGCAATAAGAGAAGGAGAAATAAAAACATTTGATGGAAAAGATGGATATGTTTCAATGAATCAAATTGTACATAAAATAAATATTGGACATATAAATGATATTCATTTTGCAATATTGGACTTAGTAAATGAGTTTGAATTTATAACATCAAGACAGATTTTCCAAATGCTAGAAATTAAAGGAATTGAAATAAAATCTCAAGATAAACTAAATAATAAATTAGAGCAATTAGTAAAATCAAAGATTTTAACTAGATATTACTTTAATTCAGAAGAAGGAAAAGGAATTTATCGCATTTATTGTATGGAAAAAATGGGAAAATATTTATTAAATTCTCAAGAAAAAGAATGTAAATGGCAACCATCAGACAATACAAAACCAGTAGCTATGATTAAGAAAAGATTAGCAGGAAACCAAGTTTTAATTGCCTATTTAAGGAAGGTAAAAGCATTTGATGAGTTTACAGTAAAACCAGCAATAACAGCAAAGATGGCAGGAAAAGTATTTAAAGCAACAGGTGGTAGTGTAAAATTAACAAAAAATAAAAAATCAATTCAATTTGTTTTTGAAGTAGTAAGACGTGAAATGGATTGGCAAAAGAAGTTAGTTGAAAAGATGAGATTATATAAAGATTTCTATGAAAACTTTGTCCCAGGAGATTCTGGATTTTCAAATATGCCACAACTAATACTTGTTTGCGAAGATGAAAGACATATGGCAGAGACTTTTAAAGAAATAGTTACAAATCAAGTAGAAATACCACAAATAAAACTATATTTTACAACCGATTTAAGACAAAATGAAGAAACACTTGAAAATACTTTAGTAGAATTCAAACTAGTAAATGGTAAATACAAAATGGAAAATGTAGAATTAAAATTGTTAGGTATGTAATGTTGTTTTTTAGGACGGGGTCAAAAAACAGCAAAAGAAATGCATCTCGAAAGAGGTGCATTTTTTGATGAAAAGTATATTTAAAACATTACAATTTATGTCAAAGTTCAACGTTATACACCAAAGCGCGGAGATATAATGTTTTTATTTAAATACATCTTGTGCTAAAGTTTAACCTAAAATTTGGTACAGTTAAATCTGAATTATTTAAATACAACTTATGTCAAAGTTTAACATGAAATAATAACTGCAATTGAGTCTTGCGGCTTTTTATTTAAATACATCTTATGTCAAAGTTTAACACAACTCTACAAACAAGTATTTTGATGGAAACACTATTTAAATATATCTTATGTCAAAGTTTAACCATTGAAAAATAAGCAATTTCTTTTTATATAATAAAGTATAATTGCTTAAAAATCAATGCTTTTTCAAGTAAAGTGAAATTTTTTGTTTTCAGTTAAATCAAGATGTTTAGGAAATAAGCTGGAAAATATATTATATAATTTAAATTTATATAAATTTTTTATAAAAACTATTGACAATTGAGTGAATATTCAACTATAATACAAGTAACAGTTGAACAAATATTCAATTATATACATATAATTAATTAGGAAGGAGAATATTTATGTCAAAAAACGAATTTATATGTGATTGTAATATAATACATGAAGATATTGTAAAAGATACATTAAGTAAAATGCCAGAAGATGATTTGTTTAATAAATTAGCAGAATTCTTTAAGATTTTAGGCGATACAACAAGAGCAAAAATATTATTTGCCTTAGACCAAAATGAAATGTGTGTCTGTGATATTGCAAATGTATTAGGCATGAGTAAATCATCAATATCACACCAACTTGGAACTTTAAGAAGAATGAGCATTGTAAAATGTAGAAGACAAGGAAAAGAAGTATATTATACAATAGATGATGACCATGTAAAAGGCCTATTTGAATTAGGAATTGAACATATAGAACACAAATAGGAGGAAAAAGTAATGAAGAAAAGTTTTAGATTAAAAGGATTAGACTGTGCAAATTGTGCAGCCAAAATAGAAGAACGTGTAAGAAAAGTAGATGGAATAGAAGATGCATCTGTTAGTTTTATGACTCAAAAAATGGTTATTGAAACCAATAGTGATGATGAAAATCTATTAAAAAATATTAAGAAAGCTGTAAAAAAAGAAGAACCAGATGTAAAGGTAGAAGAAATTTAAGGAGGATGTCATGAAAAAGAGTTTAATACAAATAACAATTTCATTTATTCTTTTTTTAATAGCAATGATTGTGCCTTTTGAAAATGATTTAATAAATAAAGGATTGTATATAATAGCTTATTTAATAGTAGGCTTAGAAATTGTATGGAAAGCAATTAAAAATATATTTAGAGGAAAAGTATTTGATGAACATTTCTTAATGGCAGTAGCAACAATTGGAGCTTTTGCTATTGGAGAATTTCCAGAGGCAGTTGCTGTTATGTTGTTTTATCAAGTTGGAGAATTATTCCAAGATTATGCAGTAGATAAATCAAGAAAATCAATTACAAATCTAATGGATATAAGACCAGACATAGCATTTGTTAAACGTAATGGAAATATAGAAAAAGTATCCCCAGAAGATGTAAAAATTGGGGAAAACATAGTTGTAAAACCAGGTGAAAAGATACCTTTAGATGGAATTGTAGTGGATGGTAATTCTATGGTAGATACATCAGCTTTAACAGGAGAGTCACTACCAAGAGAAGTAAATGTAGGAGATAAGGTACTAAGTGGATGTATTAATAAAAATGGATTACTTACTATAAAAGTAGAAAAAGAATTTGGAGAATCTACAGTAAGCAAAATATTAGATTTAGTAGAAAATGCAAGTAGTAAAAAAACTAAATCAGAGAATTTCATAACTAAATTTGCAAAATATTATACACCAATTGTAGTTATAATAGCAGTATTACTTGCTGTAATTCCACCATTTCTATTAAATATGGGAGAATTTAGAGATTGGTTATATCGTGCATTAACATTCTTAGTTGTATCTTGCCCTTGTGCATTGGTAATATCAATACCACTAGGTTTTTTTGGCGGAATTGGAGGGGCATCTAAAATAGGAGTTTTGGTTAAAGGAAGTAACTATTTAGAAGCCTTAGCAAGTACAGAAATAGTTGTATTTGATAAAACAGGAACATTAACAGAAGGTGTATTTGAAGTGCAAAAAGTAGAACCTGTTGGAATATCACAAGAAGAATTATTAAAATATGCAACATATGCAGAAAGTAATTCAAACCATCCAATTTCAGTATCATTAAGAAATGCTTATGGTAAAGAAATAGAACAAAGTAAGATTTTATATGCAGAAGAATTAGCAGGAAGAGGAGTATCTTCAAATGTAGAAGGAAGAGGAATTTTAATTGGAAATGATAAACTAATGAAAGAAAAAAATATTTCTTATACTCCTTGTAATGAAATCGGAACAATTTTGTATGTAGCAATTGATAACAAATATGCAGGATATATTCTAATTTCAGATAAGATAAAACCAGATTCATTTAAGGCGATAAAAACGTTAAAAGCAAATAATATAAAAGAAACTGTAATGCTTACAGGAGATAAAAAAGAAGTGGGAGAAAAAGTTGCAGAAGATTTAGGGTTAGATAAAGTATATACAGAATTATTACCAGATGGAAAAGTTGAAAAAGTAGAAGAATTAATGAAAGATAAATCAGAAAGAGGAAAATTAGTATTTGTAGGAGATGGAATAAATGATGCACCGGTCTTAGCAATTTCTGATATAGGAATTGCAATGGGAGGTTTAGGTTCAGATGCAGCCATAGAAGCAGCAGATATTGTTATTATGACAGATGAGCCATCAAAAATAGGAACAGCAATTAAGATTTCTAAAAAAACAATGAGAATTGTAAAACAAAATATTATTTTTGCAATAGCAGTTAAGGTATTAGTTCTAATATTAACAGCTTTCGGAGTAAGTACAATGTGGGAAGCAGTATTTGCAGATGTAGGTGTTTCAGTGCTTGCAATAATAAACTCATTAAGAGCATTGAGAGTAAAATAATGTTGGTTTTTAGGACGGGGGCAAAAAATAGCAGAAAATTTATAAATAAAAAGATGTATACAATTACAACGGATGTATACATCTTTTTATTCAATTATTTTATTATATTGACTTGTTTTGAGATTTATTACTTCTTGTAATTTTTCAACAATTTCTACTTTGTGAAGGATTTGATGTTACTTTAAGAGAATTTTTTTCAGATGAAATGTTTGATACAGCAGAGCAAGATTAAATTTATTTGTAAAAGTCTATATAAATATTAACAAATTGATATAGGTTTGGTATATTATGAATTGGTTGAAAAATATATAGGAATTGGCTTTATAATTCTTTGCTGTTTTTTGACCCCGTCCTAAAAAACAGCAATTAAACAGCAATTAGTTAATTCCTAAAATTTCTTTTGCTCTTCTAATATCATTATTATCTGCTTGTCTAACTCCTTCTAGAGGATAATTTAAACCAAGCTTTTTCCACTTAAACTCTCCAACACTATGATATGGCAAAAGTTCAACTCTCTCAACAGTTTTTAAAGAATTAATAAAATCTTTTAATTTTAATAAATCTTCTTCACCATCTGTGTAACCTGGAACAATTACTTGTCTTATCCACATAGGAATATTGTTATCACTTAAGTATTTCGCAAAAGCAAGTTCAAGTTTATTAGAACGACCTACTAAGTCTTTACACTTTTTATCATCAATATGTTTAATGTCTAATAAAAATAAATCAGTCACATCTATTAATCTTTTTATATCATCATTTAATGAAATCATGCCTGAAGTATCAATACAAGTGTGGATGTTTTCTTTCTTTAACCTAGTAAAAAGCTCATAAATAAATTTGTGTTGTAATAAAGGCTCTCCACCACTAATAGTAACACCACCACGAGGATATATATAATTTTTATATCTCATAATCATATTAAATATTTCATCAAGTGATTTGTAATGACCAGAGTTTATATCCCAAGTATCTCTGTTATGGCAGTATTTACACTCTAAATGACATCCCTGTAAAAATAATACAAAGCGAATGCCTGGACCATCAACTGTTCCAAATGATTCTACTGAGTGAACTTTTGCGTAATATCTTAAATCTTTTTCTACTTCTTTCATAATTGCTCCTTACATTATTAAAGGGGAAATGAATTCCCCTTTTATTTTATAATTTTACTTTTAGTTTATTTTTATATTCTTTCATGAATTGTTCTATGGATTACGTCTAATTGTTGTTCTCTTGTTAATTTTGTAAAGTGAACAGCATATCCAGAAACACGAATTGTAAGTTGTGGGTATTTTTCTGGATGTTCCATAGCATCTTCAAGAAGGCTTCTATCAAATACATTTACATTAATATGATGACCAGTTTGTGTAAAGTAACCATCAAGCATATTTACTAAGTTATCTATTTTTTCTTCGTCTGTTTTACCTAGTGTTCCAGGTGTAATTGAGAAAGTATAAGAAATACCATCTTCTGCACTATCAAATGGAAGTTTTGCAATTGAGTTCATAACAGCTAATGCTCCACTTGTATCTCTTCCATGAAGTGGGTTAGCACCAGGTCCGAATGGTTCTCCTGCTCTACGACCATCTGGAGTATTACCTGTAGCTTTTCCATATACTACATTTGAAGTAATTGTTAAAATAGATAATGTATGTTTAGAATGTCTATAAGTTTGATGTTTTCTTAATTTGTTCATAAAGTTTTTAGTAATATCAACTGCTATTTGATCAACTCTGTCATCATCATTTCCGAATTTAGGGAAGTCACCTTCAACTTTGTAATCAACAGCAAGTCCTGTTTCATCTCTAATTACTTTTACTTTAGCATATTTGATAGCTGATAATGAATCTGCTACAACAGATAAACCTGCAATACCACAAGCCATTGTACGAATAATTTCTCTATCATGTAATGCCATCTCGATAGCTTCATAGCAATATTTATCATGCATATAATGAATAGCATTTAAAGCTTTTATATAAATTTTTGCAACATAATCCATCATTTGATTAAATTTTTCCATAACTTCATCATAGTCTAGATATTCAGAAGTAATTGGCGCATATTTTGGTGTAACTTGTTTTCCAGTCATTTCATCTCTACCGCCATTAATTGCATAAAGTAGAGTTTTAGCAAGGTTAGCTCTTGCACCAAAGAATTGCATTTGTTTACCTATTTTCATAGGAGAAACACAACATGCAATACCATAGTCGTCACCTAAAGTAATTCTCATTAAATCATCATTTTCATATTGGATAGATGATGTTTTGATTGATAAGTTAGTTGTAAATCTCTTAAATCCTTCAGGTAATCTTGTAGACCATAGAACTGTCATATTTGGCTCTGGTGCAGGTCCTAAGTTTTGAAGAGTATGAAGTAATCTAAAAGAATTTTTAGTAACTAAAGTTCTTCCATCGATTCCCATACCACCAATACTTTCTGTTACCCATACAGGGTCACCACTAAATAATTCATTATATTCTGGTGTTCTTAAGAAACGAACTAATCTTAATTTCATAACAAAGTGGTCCATAATTTCTTGAGCTTCTTCTTCTGTTAAAGTACCATTTTGTAAATCTCTTTCAAAATAGATATCTAAGAATGTAGAAGTTCTTCCTAAGCTCATTGCAGCACCATCTTGTGATTTTATAGCTCCTAAATATCCAAAATATAACCATTGAACTGCTTCTTTAGCATTTGATGCTGGTTTTGAAATATCAAATCCATATTTAGCAGCCATTTCTTTTAATTCATTTAATGCTTTGATTTGTTCGCTGATTTCTTCTCTTGATCTTATAATTTCTTCAGTTAATTCATCTGTATTTAAAACATCTAATTCATCTTGTTTTTCAGATATTAAAACATCTATACCATATAGAGCGACTCTTCTGTAATCGCCTATAATTCTTCCACGTCCATATCCATCTGGAAGACCTGTAATTAGGTGTGAACTTCTAGCAGCTCTGATATCTGGTGTATATACACTAAATACTCCATCATTATGAGTTTTTCTATATTTGTGGAATATAGTTTCTACTTCATCATCTACTTTTCTATCATAAGCGGCACATGCTTTTTCAACTATACGTATGCCACCAAATGGCATAATTGCTCTTTTTAAAGGCTTATCTGTTTGAAGACCAACTATATCTTCTAAATCTTTATCAATGTATCCTGCATTATGTGCTGTAATTGTAGAAATAGTTTTTGTATCTATATCTAATACACCACCTTTTGAATTAGATTCTTTTTTATAAAGTTCTAAAACTTCATTCCAAAGTTTTTTTGTTTTTTCAGTAGGACCAGCTAAGAAACTATCATCTCCTTCATAAGGTGTATAATTATGTTGGATAAAATCCCTAACATTTATTTCTGATTGCCAGTCACCTTTTTTAAAATCTTTCCATTGTTCAAACTCCATTTTTTACCTCCTAAAAAGTTTACTTATATTATTCTATTAGTATAAACAAATTTGCCATACATTATAATAACATAATAGAAAAATATAAGCAATTATTTTTTAAAATTTCTACAAATAATATATAGGTTATTTAAAAATAAAACTGTTGCAAATACAACAAAAAGCCAATATTTTAAATATTGGCTTTTGTGCTAATTTTTTAAAATTAAAAATTATTTTTGAAGTGGCTCATATGGGTCATCTTCAGCAATTACTTTTGCTACATTGTAAATAAGTCTTTGTGTTTCTGGTGAGCAACTTTTTAATAGTTCTGAAAACTCTTTTGTTAGATAGTTTTCTGAATTACTAGAAGCACCATTTAGAATATATC
This sequence comes from uncultured Clostridia bacterium, assembly GCA_944387535.1. GTDB lineage: Bacteria > Bacillota > Clostridia > TANB77 > CAG-508 > CAG-269. Next base: position 19,910 of record CALXFI010000020.1, read on the forward strand.
CTTCTGATACGTCTAATAAACGACAAATTTGATTTAATCTTTTTAAATTGATGTGTGAATTTCCTCTTTCTACTCTACTTAAGAAAGCAACAGAAATATCAATTTGTTCTGCTAAATCTTCTTGGGTCAAGTTTTTTGCAAGTCTTGCTTGTTTGATTCTTTGACCTATAACATTGTAATCTAATGCCATTTTTATCACCTTCCTATTTTCTTATAGGCACATAATAGCATTTTATAGTTTAAATTTACAGAAACTAAAATGTCTATGTAACACTTATAAGTAAATAAATTATTACTTAATAAGTAAAAAATAGCTAGAAATAGCTAAATTTTGTATAATAAATAAAAAATAAAAAATGTATATTAAGATATAGAATAAAACATAATAATATGTTGACAAAAAAACGAGTAAAAAAGAGAAAAAAGGAGAAAAAAAGAGGAAAAATTAGGAAAAATAGGAAAATATAGGAATGTTTTTTTCTGAAATTGACAAATTAGGATAAAAAAAGTATACATAATTTGATTTTGGTTAGAATATATAGTATAATAGAAGTTGGTCGCGTTAAAAAACTTAAAGCATAAAGGAGAGTGAAGTTATATTTTAAACAAAAAATTAAAATACTATACTAAAGAAATCTTTAAGTATTTTAACATAGCTATTATAGGATTTGGTTTTATTATCGCGATTATATTAATAAAATATAAACCAATCTATACTGTAAGCTTATCAGGAGAAGAAGTAGGATATGTAGAAAATAAAAATGCTTTTATAGAAAATGTAAAACAGAATGTAGAAGGAAAACAAAATGTAGATACTGTAGACTTAAAGGAAACTCCTGAATATGAGTTAAAATTTGTAGAGAGGACATTAAAGACAAACGAAGAAGAAGTTGCAAGTAAATTAGAAGAAAATTTAGTTGTTACTTATAAGTATTATGAAATAGCTCTTAATGATGAAGAAATAGAAAAAGTAGATACTATTGAGGAAGCTGAAGAAGTTGTAAATCAAATAAAAGAAGATAATAGTAATGAAGATTTGGATTTAACAATTTTAGAAAAATACACTCAAAATGAAGAAGAAGCAAACACACAAGATGTTGAGGTTGCTAAAACAGAAGTCCAAACAAAAGTTACAGAAGAAATAGAAGAAAAAGAAGAACAAGAAAGAATAGATGCGATGCCAGATGTAAATGGTATTAAACTTGCAATGACACCTATTTCAGGAACAATTACTTCAAGATATGGAGCAAGTAGTAGTATTAGAAAATCTACACATACAGGATTAGATATAGCTGCTAAAAAAGGTACAGATATTAAAGTAGTAGCAGATGGTACAGTTATATTTGCAAAATACAATGGTTCATATGGTAACTTAGTAAAAGTAGATCATGGAAATGGTGTAGAAACTTGGTATGCACATACAAGTAAAATGTATGTAACAGTAGGGCAAGAAGTAAAAGCAGGAGACGTAATTGCAGCAGTTGGTTCTACTGGAAATTCAACAGGACCACATTTACATTTTGAAATTAGGATAAATGGAGAACATGTAAACCCACAAAATTATTTATATAGGTAAAAAAATAGGTACATCTTAAATTAATTTTAAGATGTATTTTTTTTCTTTAAATAAAATAATTAGAAGGAATTATTCTTATATATATAGAATTATATAGGTAGAAGACTTTTTAAGAAAGTATTATAAATAAAAAATGGTTAAAATAAGCAAAAGAAAAAGGAGGATATATCTTTATGCAAGAAGAAACTAAAGTAAAAGAGATGATTGACAATTTAGTTGCAAGAGCTAAAAAAGCATCAGAAGAGTATTTAAAACTTGACCAAAAAACAGTAGATAATATTACAAAAGCAATGTCTATGGCAGGACTAGAACACCATATGGAACTTGCAAAAATGGCAGTAGAAGAAACAGGAAGAGGAATTTATGAGGATAAAATCACAAAGAATATGTTTGCAACAGAATATGTATATCATAGTATAAAACATGAAAAAACTGTTGGAATAATTGATAGAAATGAGGAAGAAGGATATGTAGAAATTGCAGAGCCTGTAGGAATAATAGCAGGGGTAACACCTGTAACGAATCCGACTTCTACAACAATGTTTAAATCTATAATTTCTGCAAAAACTAGAAATGTAATTATATTTGGTTTCCATCCATCTGCACAAAAATGTAGCACAAGAGCAGCTGAAATATTAAGAGATGCAGCAATAAATGCGGGAGCACCAGAAGATTGTATTTTATGGATTGAAGAACCAAGTATCTTAGCAACAAGAACCTTAATGAACCATCCAGATGTCAATTTAATATTAGCAACAGGAGGAACAGGTATGGTTAAATCTGCATATTCTTGTGGAAAGCCAGCATTAGGAGTAGGTCCTGGAAATGTTCCTTGTTATATTGATAAAACAGCTAAATTAAAAACATCTGTAAATGATTTAGTAATGTCAAAAGCATTTGATAATGGAATGATATGTGCATCAGAACAAGCGGTTTTAGTTGATAAAGATATTTATCAAGAATTTGAAAAATTAATGAGGGAAGCCCGGATGCTATTTTGTAAGTCCAGAAGAAAAACAAAAATTACAAGATAGTATGTTTGAATATAGAGATGATATAGGATATAAATTGAAATCTCATGTGCCTGGACAATCACCATACAAAATAGCAAAAGATGCAGGTTTTGAGGTACCAAAAGATACAAAAGTGTTAGTAGTTTATGAAGAAGGAATTGGAAGAGAATATCCATTTTCAAAAGAAAAATTAAGTCCTGTACTTACTTATTATATTGTAAATAATGAAGAAGAAGGAATAGAAAAATCTGAAAAATTATTAGAGTTTGGAGGACTTGGACATTCAGCGGTTATACACTCAGAAAATAAAGAAACAATCCTTAAATTTTCAAAAACAATGAAAGCAGGTAGAATCATTGTAAATTCACCTTCAACACATGGAGCAATTGGAGATATTTATAACACAAATATGCCATCATTAACATTAGGTTGTGGTTCATTTGGTGGAAATTCAACAACTGCAAATGTGTCTTCAGTAAATTTAATTAATATAAAAAGAACAAGTAATAGGAGGGTTAATATGCAATGGTTTAAAATACCTGAAAAAATATATTTTGAAGCAGGATCTATACAGTATTTAGAAAAAATGCCAGATATTGAAAGAGCATTTATTGTAACAGACGAATCAATGATAAAATTAGGATATGTAGATAAAATTTTATATCACTTAAGAAAAAGAGAACACTATGTACATTCAGAAATATTTTCTGATGTAGAATCAGACCCATCTTTTGATACTATAAAAAAGGGTGTACAAGCAATGGAAAGCTTTAAACCAGATGTAATTATTGCATTAGGTGGAGGAAGTCCAATAGATGCAGCAAAAGGTATGTGGCTATTTTATGAACATCCAGATGCAGACCCAGAAGGTTTAAAATTAAAGTTTATGGATATTAGAAAACGTACTTATAAATTTCCAAAACTAGGAACAAAATGTAAAATGGTAGCAATACCTACAACATCAGGAACTGGTTCAGAAGTTACTTCATTTGCAGTTATAACAGATAAAAAGTTAAATAAAAAATATCCTCTTGCAGATTATGAATTAACACCAGATGTTGCAATAGTAGATCCAGACTTAGTAATGAGTCTTCCAAAAACAGTTACAGCAGATACTGGTATGGACGTTCTAACGCACGCAATAGAAGCTTATGTCTCTAATATGGCATCAGATTTTACAGATGGGTTATCAGAAAAAGCAACAGAGCTTGTATTCAAATATTTAGAAAGAGCATATGACAATGGAGATGATAGAGAAGCAAGGGAAAAGATGCACAACGCAAGTACAATTGCTGGTATGTCATTTACAAATGCATTTTTAGGAATAAATCACTCGTTAGCACATAAGTTAGGTGCAGAATTTCATATGGCGCATGGTAGAATAAATGCTATACTTTTACCATATGTAATTAGATATAATAGTAGCAAACCAACAAAGTTTGTATCATTCCCTAAATATGAATATTTTATAGCAGATGAGAAGTATTACCAATTAGCAAAGAAAGTTGGATTAAAAGCAGATAGTAAAGAAGAGGGAATTAATAGCTTAATAGAGAAAATAAAAGAGCTAAATTCACATATGAATATTCCAAAATCATTTAAGGAAGCAGGAATTGACGAACAAGAATTTTTATCAAAAGTTGATATGCTTGCAGATAGAGCTTTTGAAGACCAATGTACTACTGCTAATCCAAGAGTACCATTAGTTACAGAATTAAAACAAATATTGCTAGACAGCTATTATGGCAAGGAATATGAGTAAGTCTAACTTGAAAAAAAGTTAAATTTGAGGTATAATATAAGTATGACCAAACATGGTCTGTAGTAGAAAGGCTTTGTCTATCTTAAGGAGGATGCTATGGCAGAGCAACAAGCATTGGTTGAGGATACTCAAGTCATTTTTGACGGGAGTCAGAAAATCAACCAAGAAGAGTTACGAAATCTTTCCAAGTATGCTTCAGAACGTATTGATGAGCTTGTTAGGCAAATAATCAACTTTAATGATAGCCCTGATGTTAAAGCAGAGTTGGAGTTTTGGAAGAGAACTTTGTATTACAAGAATGCATGTCTTCGTCGAGAGTTTACTGGGAATGATTTCAAGACTAAAGCTTTAAGTGTAGTTAAGCAATATGGACAATATTTAACATGCTTTGATGATGGCAAGTATAGGTTGTCTAATTCTTCTGATATTGCAATTTATCTTGCACTTAAAGTTATGGGGGAGCAGATTCACGTTAAAGAAGCGATTGCAACTTTGAATGACTTTTTGAAATAAAGTTATAATCTGTTTTTCCTAAAAAATGAGGGAGGACTTTTAAAGTTCCTCCCTCATTTAAACAAAAGAATGAGTTTTCATGAAAAGCTTTTGTTGTAAAAAGTTAAAATTTTACGACAAAAATAGCCTATCACACATTACCATCTTACTACATAATAAGTTATTTGTAAATACTTTATTTGAAAATTTTTTTATTTTTTTAAAATTCACAATTTTTAGGTGTTCTAGGAAATGGTATAACATCACGAATATTTTGCATACCAGTTAAGTACATAATAGCTCTTTCAAATCCAAGACCAAATCCAGAATGAACACAACTTCCATATTTTCTTAAGTCCAAATACCAATTATAATTTTCTATTGGCATATTTAATTCTTTCATTCTTGTAAGTAATTTGTCATAGTTTTCTTCTCTTTGACTGCCACCAATAATTTCACCAATACCTGGAACTAAAAGATCTGCTGCAGCTACTGTTTTTCCATCTGGATTTTGTTTCATATAAAAAGCTTTTATATCTTTTGGATAATCTTTTACAAAAACAGGTTTTTTATAAATTTTTTCACATAAATATCTTTCATGTTCTGTTTGTAAATCAACACCCCAAGAAACTTTATATTCAAATTCATCATTATGTTTTTCTAATTCTTTAACAGCATCAGTATAACTAACTCTTGCAAAGTCAGAATTTATTACATGATTTAATCTATCTAAAAGACCTTTATCAATAAATTTATTAAAGAATTCCATTTCTTCAGGACAATTATCTAAAACATATTTAAAAGTATATTTTATCATGTTTTCTGCTAAATCCATATCATCTTCAAGGTCAGCAAAACATATTTCTGGTTCTATCATCCAAAATTCAGCTGCATGTTTTACAGTATTAGAGTTTTCAGCTCTAAATGTAGGACCAAATGTATATATATTGCAAAAACTTTCTGCAAATGTTTCTCCATTTAATTGCCCACTTACTGTTAAATGTGCTGCTCTTCCGAAAAAATCTTTTGTAAAATCTACTTTCCCATCTTCAGTTTTTGGAACATTTGCTAAGTCAAATGAATTAACATTAAACATTTCTCCTGCGCCTTCAGCATCACTACCTGTTAAAATAGGTGTGTGAACATATACAAAATTTTGCTCTTGGAAAAATTTGTGTATAGCATAAGATAAAACACTTCTTACTCTAAATACAGCGTTAAATGTATTTGTTCTTGGACGAAGATGTGCAATTGTTCTTAAATATTCAAAAGAATGTTGTTTCTTTTGTAATGGATAAGTATTATCAGCTAAAGCTTCAACTTCAATTTTTGTTGCTTGAATTTCAAAAGGTTGTTTAGCATTTGGGGTTTTTATAAAATTTCCTGTTACTTTTATAGAAGAACTAAGTGTTAATTTTTTTATTTCTTCAAAATTGTCTAATGTATCATTAAAAACAACTTGTACGTTTTTAAAAAATGTGCCATCATTTAATTCTATAAAGCCAAATGTTTTTGAATCTCTTAATGTTTTAACCCAACCTTCAATTGTAATTTCTTTGTTTTCAAATTTGTTTGTTTCTTTAAATAAATTTCTTACTGTAATATCTTTCATAAATTACCTCCATAATATTAAAATTTTACATATTATAAGATATTATTGACAAAAAATGAACTACCCATTGTCTAAAGCCAATGGGCTTCCTGCTTCATAGACCTCGTAACCTACTATCTCCACAAGCGTTAATTCGGACAGTTCCTACCCTATATTTTTTCTCTATGCTATTTTTCTTAAACCTTCCATAGGGATATTTGTTGCAGCATTTATATCCCTGTCATGATTTGCATTTACCGATAGTATAACACAAAAATTTATTTTTGACAACATTGATCCACCGTCTAAAGTCAGTGGGATTGAGGTTGTCTTATTTCAAGATTTTATCAGTTATTTGAATTAAAACGAATAAAATGTCGAAAAATGTACTTGAAATAATATGTTTATGGTGTTATAATTACAACGCAGCCTGCAATAGGCTAATAGTAATGTCCGTTCTCTAGTTCCAAAGGAGGAAAAATGACAGAGCGGAAGAATTCAGTTGAGCAAATACGTGAAAAATTTATGGAAGATGGAGGCCTTTTTTTAGGTCAAAAGGAATGGGATAAAATTCTTACAAACATTGAAAATTTGTATAAGAAATACCAAGAAGATGACCCTCTAAGTAACTATTATGGTTATGATTTTGTTGGGGAAGTCTTTAGGGCAGGTGCCAGAAAAACCGGACATATTATGGTTGATGGCAAATGGACGCCATTCTATTTTGAAACTTATATCCGCAGGAATCCAAATGGATACTATTCTACTCTTGTTGAGGTGAACGGAGAGTGCATTGAAAGGATGTCGGAGAAATCCGAAGTTGTAGGATATTTGACTTGGAAACTTCTTAATGGGGAAATCTCTTTTAAGGATGCTTGTAAAGAACTTCGATATAACGATTTGTAAGCAACTGAAATTGAGGAGGCTCATTTTTGAGCCTCCTCGTTAGTATATATGCCAGAAACATCTTGCTTTGATGAATTAAGTGGCAGCTAGACAAAAATAATCTATTTGTTTAGAATAAGTGTCAATAATTTTCGAAAATTTCACTAAAAAATAGTTTTATTTTATTAGCGAATATTTCACTATAGTGTATGTATAT
>CALXFI010000021.1 GCA_944387535.1 uncultured Clostridia bacterium
TATACATACACTATAGTGAAATATTCGCTAATAAAATAAAACTATTTTTTAGTGAAATTTTCGAAAATTATTGACATTTTAATTCTACATTATTAAGATTCTACATTTAATGCTCTTGCATTTTTATCTTACTCTAAAATAACTATATTTAACTATTTTGTCAAATTCTTCATCCATGTAACTCTTTCTTCATGAAGTTTTTTCCCTAATGCTATTCCTGGTTTTAAACTATATTTTTTAGCAACTTTAGAGGCTGTTACAGACGTTAAACATTTTTTTCCAATTTCACAAAAATTATAATCTTCTTTACTTCTTCCTCCTCTATCGCAATCTACTACTATTTGAAGTCCTTCTAGTCCTAAATATGATTTGTCTACTCTTTCTATAAAATCTACCTTTTTACTTGGCTTCATTTTGTCAAATATTCCACCTCTCATATGTTCTCTTGCTGCAACTATTCCGCATTTTCTCCATGCATTTGGCACCCCTAATTTTCTAGAAAATTCTTTAACTACTTCTACTCCTCTTTCTTCATGTCCATAATGATGTGGATATTCTTCTTTTGGTGTTTCTCCTTTCCCTAAATCATGTACTAATACACTAAAACGTATTTTTAAATCAGTTGTATACTCACATGACTTATCTAAACAAATCATTGTATGATTATAAGCGTCTCCCTCTGGATGATATTTTTCTGGCTGCAAAGCTCCAATTAATTTGTATATTGGCATAAAGTGTACATCTAAAACTTCTGCTTTTCTTAATACATTAAAAAATATAGATGGCTTCTTACTTGCTAAGGCTTTTTCAAATTCTGTAAATACTCTTTCTTTAGATAAGTACTTTAATTCTTCTTTTAAACTTTTCATCATATTAATTGTTTTTTCTTCTACTGAAAAGTCTAGATTACTACTAAATCTTGCAACTCTATATACTCTTAATGGATCTTCCTTGAAATGATTTCCTATTGCTCTTATTATTTTATTTTTTAAATCACTTTTTCCTTTAAAATAATCAAATAATTCTCCACTTAAAACATCTTCTGCCATTGCATTTATTGTTATATCTCTTCTTTCTAAGTCTTCTTTTAAAGTTATTTCTTTTCCAGAAACAACTTCAAATTCTTTATGTCCAACTCCTACCTTTTTTTCTTTTCTTGCTAGTGCAAATTCACACCCAAGCATTCTAAATACAGGAAAAGCTTTTCCATCTAATTTAGCCATAGGAAATAATTTACTAAATTCTAATTTATTTAAACCTACTACACAGTAGTCTTCATCATAATTTTCCCTGCCTAACAATTTATCACGAACTGCACCACCAACTAGGTAAAGCCTTCCACCATTTTCTTCAATCTTCTTTGCAATTTCTTTTATTTCCATACTATTCTCCTAATTTTCTTTATAATTATATTAAAGCTCGATAACTTTTTTAAGAAATGTAAAATAAATAACATAAAGTAATAAAAATGATTCCTCATTATTAAAATTTAAATTTAACAATTTAGAATCACTTTATTATATCTGCATTTTTTAATAAATATTTGTAAATAATTTAACTATATTATTTTTAATGTAGTTTCTAACTATCATTGTTAATAACAAATATACCACAGCTATTATTGCAATGAAAATATAACTATTAATAAATCTCCCTACTATTACTGTTAAAATTATTAATAATGTAATATTTAACATACCAAATATTACTGGCCAAATCAAATTCATATTTTGTTTTACAACTGCATATTCAGAATTCCACTCTAGTTTTGGTTTCTTTAAATCAACTATTATTGATATATAACTTTGAAGTACTCCCATAGCTATCCCTGCTACAGTAATAACTAATAAATATATAACTGGCAATTTGAATAAATACTCTACCATAATAATTGTAAGAATGCTCATAAAAGTCGTCATTACTATATTTGGCATAACCTTGTAATCTATTTGTTTCATTAATGTTACTGGTATATATTTCATAAAAACTGCATTTTGTCCATCTCTAGATATTGCTGTTGCTGAAATATATATAAACATTAAGAAAAATTGTATAGCACATAAAATTCCTATACCTACATATATAGATGTCTTGTTTGTTATCATACTTGCAATATCTGTTATAGAACCTCCTTGTTCTCCTTTTATTCCAGCAAATGTAAGTCCTATTATTAATATTGGAAATAGAATTGCTGGCAATACACATTGCATAAAAAATATTGGGTTTCTAAGTAAAGTCTTAAATTCCTTTCCTACATATGTTTTACCAAGAGAGCTTTTCTTAAATGCTTTTGTTTCATTTAATTTCTTTTTAGTTTTCTTTCCACTAGCTAAATTTCCAACTGCACCCTTTAAATAAAGCTTTTGTCCAATCATTATATAAATAAAATATATAATTGCTGTTGTAATTACTAATAAAACTATATTTAATATTTGGTTTTCGAAACTTATATTCGTTAAACTATCAATTGCCATTCCTAGTGTTGGAAAAGCTCCTCTTAGCATTTCAACTAATCCATTTGCCTTAGTTACCATTTGGACCAATTGTTCGGGAGTTGTTTGCGTATCACTAACAGTAAAAGACAATACACATACAACTACTAATATAAATATTGTTGCAATTAATTGGAATCTATTTCTATTTTTAGTAAATTTAGCAAAGCTCATAACAATTAATACAAGTAAACTTGATATCAGTACTGGTATTATTGGAAATGTTATTAATACAATTAACATTGAAATATAGTATAAAATACTAGCAGAAGTTAATATTCCATATATTGTTAATGGTATTAAACCTATTATTGCTACTATAAAATATTCTGTAATTAATAATACATTAGTTTTTGCAGCTACAATCTGACTTGGCTTTATAGGTAGTGGTAATATATATTCATTATCTTTAGAATAATATAATATATTAATTGCTGAAAATATACTTTGTATTAAAACAAATCCAGCAATACCTAATAAAATTATACCCAAAAACATTTGCTCTTGGTTTATTTCCATTAATTCTTTTATTAAACCATTACTAAACACACCTATTATTCCTGCTAAATATAAAAATACAAAAATATATAAAATTATCATTGATTTAGACTTTCTATTTTTGTTTTCATTTATTGACTTAGCAGTTTCCATATTCTGAAAAGAATTTTTTAAAATTACTTTTGTTAATGATATTACTTTACTCTTCATTTTCTGTTATCTCCAAGAATAAATCTTCTAAAGATTTATTTTCTTTAAATTTATTTTTCATTTCTTCAAATGTTCCTACAAACACTAACTTTCCTTTATTTATAATTCCAACTCTATCACAAAGTTTTTCTGCAACTTCTAATACATGCGTTGAAAAGAATACTGTATTTTGATTATTGCAGTGCTTTCTCATCATTTCTTTTAAATCATGTGATGATTTTGGATCTAAACCTGTCATTGGTTCATCTAAAATCCAATTTTTAGGGTTATTTAATAAAGCTCCACAAATAACTACTTTTTGTCTCATACCATGAGAATAACTTTGTATTTCACTATTTAAATTATCGTATATTTCAAATTTCTTTGTTAATTCTTCTATCCTTTCTTTTCTTTTTTCATTTGGTAACTCATATATGTCTGCTAAAAAATTCAAATATTCAATTCCTTTTAGTTTTAAGAACATATCTGGACTATCTGGTACAAAACCAAATTTTCTTTTTGCTTCTATTGGTTCTTTTGTTATACTTTTTCCATCTATTAGAATATCTCCTTCATCTGGATTTAATATTCCTGTTATCATTTTTATTGTAGTTGTTTTTCCTGCACCATTTGGTCCTAAAAACCCAAAGATTTCTCCATCTCTTATTTCTAGATTTAAATCATCAATTGATTTTTTATCCTTTACATATGATTTTGATACATTTTCTATTTTTATCATAACAAAATCTCTCCCTTTACTTTCTAAATAGCTTTCCAAATAATCCTTTTTCTTCTTTTTTCTTTTTTCCTTTTCTGCTATTTTTTATTATTTGATCTATCTTCTCTTCTGTTATCTCGTCTCCATCATCAATCATGATATTATCTTCGTCTTCATATTCATCATCGTCATAATATTCGTCTTCATCATAATATTCATCGTCATCATACTCTTCATATTCATCGTCATAATAATCATTTTCATTATAATCCAAATCTGCTTCTTCATCATCATCAAATACCACATCTTGATATTCATCATCATTTTCTTCTTCGTCATCTTCGCTTATATACTCATCATCATCTTCATCATAATAGTCATCGAATTCATCTTTGACATTTTCTTGTTCTAATTTATTATTATATATTTCTTTTTTATCATCTTTATCTATATCTTTGCTTTTTCTAGTTTTTTCCAATACCTCTTTTGATTCATCTATTCTATATTCTGATAAATCTTTATCAAATTTTTCACTTACTTCATCTTGGAAAGTATTATACACATTTTTTATTCCTTCAATTCTCCAATAATTAGAATTAATAAGTGTTCCTGTATTAATTTTTATATTTATTGCTTCTTCTTCAAAGTCTTTTTCTTTTTCCTCAATATCTCTTAAATAATTTTTATTATATAATTCTTTATATGCTTTTTTTGTTGCTCTTCCTACTGTCTCTTTTAGTATTAAGTTATATAAATTATCAATTTGTTTTATATCTAATTCAAAATTTTTACATGCGTCTTCCATTAATCTTTCATGTGCTTTTTTCCCATTCATAGCTGTCATTCTTTCATTATCTAAAAAAACTATTATATATTCTTTCTTTGCACGTAAAAATGCCAATTTTACACTTACATCTCTTAATAACTTTTCTGATTTTGCTAACTTCACTGTTCCATTATTTACTTCTGCAAGTAATTTTCTCATTCTTTCATATACACTAATATATAACTCTGCCTCATCTTTTGCTATTTTACTTCTTTCTTCTACAGCTTTTCTAATTACTTGCTCATTAAATGGTACTCTTTCGTTTCTACCATTTTTTAACATTATTTCTACTAATTCTTCGTTTTTTTCTTTATAATTATCCAAATACGTTTTTACTGTTTGTATTTGTTTATAATTAAATTTTTCAAAATCCTCATTTGTTTGTTTCAAGATATTTAAATAATTTGTTTCTTCAGTTCTATGTATACGTGCATATTTATTTCTTTCTTTTTGTCTTTCAATAAATATTATTAATGTTTTTACATATTGTTCTCTTAAATCTTTTAAACTAGCATTATTTTTGTCCAATATCTCTTCTATTTTTTGAAGTTTTTGATCTAATGAACTTGTATTTTCGCCTAAATCATTAAATAATTCATTTCTCTCTTCTTCTACTTTTACATTTTGTTCATGTATCTTATTTTGTTTACTTTGTATATCTTCGATTTCGGAAGCTGATTCATCAAATTTTTTTATAACTTTGTCTTCTTCCCATATAATTCTTTGGTATTCTTTTATTTCTTCTATTAATCTACTGTAATTATTATAATTATCTTTTAAATTACTTTCTTTATCTAACCCTAATACCTTTTCAAAGTAATTTTCTAAAACTATTGCACTTCTTTCATACATTTTGAAAACCTCCGAATTTTATTTCATAATAATTATACATAAAAACCAAATAAAAGTCTAGTAGTTTCACTAGACTTTTATTTTTTTAAGCTAGTTTTAAAAAAAGTTAAACTTACTGTACTACAAGACACATACGAAATGAACTTTGGTCAGACATATTTCCAACGCTATTACTTAAAGTAAATATTCTTGCTCCAGAGCTATCAGAATAATTGCCGCCACGAACAAAGAATGGATTGTCTGCAGTAACAAAGTTTATAACATCAGAATTCCAACCACTAATTTCATTTGTGGCATCTCCTAATTTATAATCTGTACTTATTTCTGTACCAGAATATGCTGTTGCATATTCTGTGCTTGCTCTTCTACTATTTGCAAATGAACTACCAGCATTTATTAAAATATCACTTGTGCTTCCATTATAATATGATGCTACATATTCACTTGCTCCTCCTGACAAATCATATATTCCGTACACATTTCCTGTACTACTTTGATTTGCATTTTCTTCAATATCTCCATTTGCTGTGATATAATTGCTATTTTCATTTACATCTAATTGTGTTCCATTTCTTCCATATTGACTATATGTTAAATATGCTATTGCTCCCCATTCACTATTTTTTAACATATGACTATTTAAATCATCTGAATAAGCTCTTGCATATGTATACATATCTCCAATTGTTATATTTCTCAAACTTGTTACTCCTGGTTGTACTTTTATTTTTGTACTACTTCCTTGTGTTTTCCCTTTTGAATCACTTCTTGCTGTTTCATATTTTCCTACCCATATTCCAGGTAACTCTGATGTCCATCCTCCATTATCTAAATTTGTTGTAAATGCCGGATGTATTTTATATCCATCATCTGCATCTGTTTTACTTGTTGGTATGAACTTTACTTCTATTGTTTTGTTATTATTATCTATTTTGTATTCAAATCTTGGTATCCATACAAAATAACTTTCCACATCATCTATTGTAACTATAGCATTTGCCCATTGACTCTGATTATTGTCATTCGTTCCTGTTCCTGCAACATAATTTATACTTGAACCATCTTCATCTGGCACCCATGTTTTTGACTCCGCATCATATTTTACAAGTTCCATATTTTCTTTTATTACTGGCATATTTATTCCTTTATCATCATTCCAACTACCATCAAAAGCTACTAAGCTAACAGTTACAGGATCTGACTCTATATCTCCATTTACTAGCATAACGCTATATTTTCCACTACTTTCTACTTGGAAACTCAAATCTTCACTAGTTAACCAATCAGCTTGTCCTTCTTTTTGGTATTTTACCTGCCATTTTTCTATATAGCCATTATATTGTATATTAGATATTGTTATTGTATATTTATCATTATTTACTGTTGTAGCTACATCAAAAGTTGGTTTTTCTGTATTTTTATCATCATAATCTACATTATATAAACCATTTGGTAATTGAGCTAATGTATAATAAGTTACACCCTCATACTTTATACCTTCATAACTTACAACACTTCTTTTTTGTACATTTACAAAAAATTCTCCATCTACTCCATCTATTGCTAAATTATCTAATGTCTCCTTATCATAATATCTATATCCGGTTGTATCTATTATTCCAGATGCCTCATTTGTGAACACTTTATTTACTTGTTCTTCTTGTTCAGTTAAGTCTTTTCCTAAACTTAATACATCTTCTCCATTTTTATATCTATCATACAAATCATTTACTTCTGTCTGCATTAATTTCATTTCTGTTGTAAATTTATTTAATTTAGACTGTCTAAGTATATTTACTCCACTGTAAGTTGCAACTGATGCTAATATTAATAATACAGCAATAGTTATTGCTAAACTTACTAGAGTTATTCCTTTGGCATCATTAAGTTTTATTTTCATTAACTTTCCCTCTTTCTTTAGTTTATAATTTTCAAACTTATTTTATCGTTTTTTTATAGATTTGTAAATAGAAAAAAAGAAAAACATACTTTAGATTTGCTAAAATATGTTTTTATTACTTACTCAAATATTTCAAATTCTTCTATTCTATTTCCTCTCAAGAAATCTCCTATAGACATTCTTTTTGCATTTTCGCCTTGTATTTCTAAAACCTTTAAAATTCCTTCTTTGGTTTTTATAAATAATCCATCTTTTGGGTCTGAAACTAAAACAGTTCCATTTCTTAAAGGACTGCTATTTCCAAACATTATCTCATCAGCTTTTGCTACATCTACTTTCCAAAATTTTATTTTTTTACCATCTAAAAATGTATATGCCCCCATGATTGGATTTAAACCTCTAACCAAATTTTTTATTTCTTTTGCTGTTCTATTATCCCAATCTATTTTAGCCATTTGCTTATCAAGCATTGGTGCAACCGTAAAATCTTCTCCTTGTTTTATTCTTGGGGCTGTTCCTTTTTCTATTTCTTTTAAAGTTTTTACTAAAAGTTCTCCACCAATTTTAGATAGTCTATCCCATAATTCACCAGTTGTTTCATCTTCTCCTATTTCCACTTTCTCTTTTAAAATCATATCACCTGTATCCATTCCTTCATCCATATACATAGTAGTAATACCTGTTTCTTTATCACCATTTAATACTGCCCATTGTATTGGGGCAGCTCCTCTATATTTAGGAAGTAATGAACCGTGAACATTAATACAACCAAGCTTTGGAATTTCTAATATTTCTTTTGGTAATATCTTTCCATATGCTACAACACAAATAACATCTGGATTTAAATCTTTTATTTTCTTGATAAACTCTTCATTTTTCTTTACTTTTTCTGGTTGTATTACATTTAAGCCTTTTTCTAAAGCAAATTCTTTAACAGGAGATGGTTTTAATTTCATACCTCTTCCTTGTGGTCTATCTGGATTTGTAACAACTGTTAAAATTTCATAACCTGCATTATAAATTGCTTCTAAACTCTCCTTTGCAAAATCGGGAGTTCCCATAAAAACTATTTTCATATTTCTTTTCCTTTCTTTATCAAGATGTGTCCCTAATTGGACATTAGTTTTCCTCTGGTTCTATATATTCTAATGTTCCAGGTAATATTTTATCTATAAAAAGTTCTCCATTTAAATGATCTACTTCGTGAGCTATCGCTTGTGCTAGTAATTCTTTTGCTTTTACTCTCATTCGTTTTCCTTCTCTATCAGTATATTCTGCTACAACTTCAGCAGGTCTTACTACTTTTGCAAATTGATTTGGAAAACTTAAACATCCTTCTTCTACTTCTTGCTCTCCTTTTGTTTTTATTATAACTGGATTTATCAAAACAATTGGTCCTTTATCATCATACAAATCTATTACTATTACTCTTTTTAAAATACCTACTTGAACAGCGGCTAAGCCTACTCCATTATATTTATGCATTGTTTCTATCATATCATCTATCAAAACTTGTATTTTATCACTTAAAATATCTTCTTTAGGAACTTCTCTTGATTTCTTTTTTAATATTTCGTCTCCTTCATATCTTAAATTTCTTATTGCCATCCCTTTTTCTACTCCTTTCCTTTTTGCTGTTTTCTGGGACGGGGTCAAAAAACAGCACTTCTCTATTTTATATTTTTTGTTTATTTTACTCTTCATTTTCTATTACTTAAATGCTGTTTTTTGACCCCGTCCCAGAAAACAGCAATATAATAAAACAACTAAGCCATATTGTTTGGATTCACATCAACAGATATTCTAATATCTTTTAAATCTTTTTGATATACTTCTTTTAAATAATTATTTAAAACTTCATTTGCTTTTTTATTCATAACACCTTTTATTATTATCCTATAGCGATGTCTATTTTGTATTTTATCTATCGGTGCTGGCATTGGTTTAAATATATTAAACTCATCAATATTTAAGTGTTCTTTTAAATAATTATAACTCTTATTACTTATATCTATTAATTGTTTTTGATTTAAACCATTAAATCCAATTACTATTATATCGCAAAATGGCGGATATTTCAACTGTTTACGTATTAAGATTTCTGTTCTATAGAACATTTTATAGTCTTGTTTTTTAGAACACATGATACTAAAATTATCTGGATTATATGTTTGTATTATTACTTTTCCTGGCATACCCTTTTCTCTTCCCGCTCTTCCTGCTACTTGTGTTAGTATTTGAAATGTTCTTTCATTTGCTCTATAGTCATCTATATTTAATGAACTATCTGCTGCAATTACTCCTACTAATGTTACATTTGGGAAGTGATGTCCTTTTACTACCATTTGTGTTCCAATTAGTATATCTATATTTTCTTCTCTAAACTTTTTTAATATTTCTTCATGTGAGTTTTTCTTTGTTACTGTATCTATATCCATTCTTATGGTACTTGCACTTGGGAATTCTTTTTTTATTTCTTCTTCTAATTTTTGTGTTCCTGTTCCAAAATAACGTATTTTTTTACTACCACATTCTGGGCAAACTGTAACTAAGTTTTCTTCATATCCACAATAATGGCATTTCAATTTTTTTTCATAACTATGATATGTAAGGCTTATATTACAGTTTTTACATTTAACAACATATCCACATTCTCTACACATTACAAATGTTGAATATCCTCTTCTATTTAAGAATAATATTGTTTGTCTTTTTTGTTTTAAATTTTCTTCAATTGAAGAATATAATTCGTGACTAAGCATTGAACGGTTTCCGTTTGCTAGTTCTTGTTTTAAATCTATTACTGTAACTTTTGGAAGTGCTGCTTCATTTGCTCTTTTTGTTAATTCCAATAATTCTATTTTTCCTAATTCTTTAGCTTTATAATATGTATTTATATCTGGTGTTGCACTTCCTAATAACAATGGACAATTATTTTGTTTTGCTATATATTTTGCTACTTGTTTTGCATCATATTTTGGATTTGATTCTGATTTATAAGATGTATCATGTTCTTCATCTATTATGATGATACCTAAGTTCTCTACAGGTGCAAATATTGCTGATCTTGCTCCTATCACTATTTTCGCTTTTTTAGTCTTTATCTTATTCCACTCATCATATCTTTCTCCTAATGATAATTTACTGTGTAATATTGCAATTTTTTCTTTGCCAAATCTTGATATAAATCTATCAAGCATTTGTGGTGTTAATGATATTTCTGGAACTAACACAATTGCTGTTTTTCCCCTATTTACTACTTCTTCAATTAATTGTAAATACACTTCAGTTTTTCCGTGAGCCTGTTACTCCATACAACAAAAATCTTCTATAAATATTATTTTCTATTGTTTCTTTTACTTTATTAAAAGCATTTTCTTGTTCTTCTGTTAGTTTCAAAAAATTAGTTTTTTTAATATCTTTACTTTTTAATGGATCTCTTTCTATTTTTTTATCTAGTAATTCTAAGTAACCATTTTTTACTAATGTTTTTACTATTGCTCTTGAGCAATCTATTAGCATTTCTATTTCCGGTATTGTTACACCTTCGTTTTCTTTTACAAAATTAATTACTCTTTTTTGTTTTTCTGATTTTATTTTTCCATTATTTATATCAAACTCTATTTCTTCTATATCTTTTTTTAAATAAACTGCTTGTATTGTTTTATCCTGCATTTTTTTTTCTTTACTTCTTGTCCCAGGTGTTAGCATTAATTTTATACAGTCTGATACATTACAAAAATATCTTTTTGCCATCCATTTTGCAAGCTCTATTTGTTTATCACTTAAATTATCTTCTAACTTTTTTATATTCTTTACTTCAAATTCTGTTTTTTCTTTTAGTTTTACTACAAATGCCTCTTCTAATTTTTCTCCTTTACCAAACGGAACTAAGACCTTACTTCCAATTATTATAAGGTCTTCCAACTCTTTTGGCACACCATAGTCAAAAGTTCTATTTAGTTTTTTTGCTGTTCTATTTATTATTACTTCTGCTATCATTTATTCTCCTTTGAAAAAAAGTGAGCTTTTACTAATTTTAAAATCTCACTTTATTTATTTTGCAAATAATCTATTCTTCTAACCATTTTTTATATTCTTTTTCTATTCTATCTGCAACTTGTTCTGGAGCTAAATTTGTTGTATCTAATACAAAATCATAATTAGATTCATCTTCTTTTCTAACTCCATATAATTCTAAGTATCTTTCATTTTCTAATTTGTATCTTTTTTCTATATCAACTTTTTGTTCTTCTACTGTTGCAAATTTCCTTTCTGTAGCTCTTCTTGTTTCATCTTCAAACACTCTTTTTGCTGCAACATTAATATCAACCTTTAAATATACTTTAAAAGATTGTGGTACGGCATACCAACCAAGCCTTGCATCTATTATAAAGTTATCATGCTCTTTTGCATATTCTGAAGCACTATTTTCTATCCTTCTATCTATTTCTGGATGATCTTTTACATATTCATTAAAGGTTGTTACATCCATTCCACTTTCTTTAGCTAA
Organism: uncultured Clostridia bacterium; assembly: GCA_944387535.1. GTDB lineage: Bacteria > Bacillota > Clostridia > TANB77 > CAG-508 > CAG-269. The sequence continues at coordinate 11,989 of CALXFI010000021.1, forward strand.
CTTTCTAAAATAGTCTCCATTTCTGTACACAGTATAATTTAATCTTTCCATTAAAATCTTTGATACTGTTCCTTTCCCGACTGGCTAGTTCGCCTCCTAATGAAATAATATGCTTTTTTTCCATCATTTTCTCCATTTCTCTTTTATTCTACTTTCATATCTCTTTCTATATCGTCTTCCTCGTCTTCTGTTTCTTCTACTATTTTTACTTTACCTTCTGATATTTCATTTGCAGCTAAAGTTACTGGTGATGTTTCTTTAACATCTGTCATTGGTTCTGCCCCTGCTGCAATTTGTCTTGCTCTTCTTGCTGTTGCAATAACTAATTCATATCTGTTAGCAGCTCTTTTTAATAATTCTGCTACTGTTGGTTTTACCATCATTTTTAATCAACTCCTTTTAAATTATCTTTCATACTTTCCGCTAGTTGTTTTCCTAACTCTTCTGGTGATACTGTTTTGTCTATTCTTCCTCCTACTGTTTCTGGTTGAACAGCTGACAATATAATATGTCCTGAATCCATAATTAATACAGCTCTTGTTCTTCTTCCGTATGTAGCATCTATTGCTGTTTTATTATCTTTTGCTTCTTGTATAAGCCTTTTTATTGGTGCCGATTCTGGGCTTACTATTGCTACAATCCTTTGTGCTGAAACTATGTTGCCAAAACCTATGTTTACTAATTGCATAAAATCAAATCCTTTCTATTCTATATTTTGTACTTGTTCTCTTAAGTTTTCTATTTCCGTTTTCATATCAATCACACCATTAGTAATTTCCAGACTATTTGCTTTTGAGCCTATTGTATTAGTTTCTCGATTCATTTCTTGTATTATAAAGTCTAATTTCTTTCCGGACCGCTTCATTTGAATTTAATAACTCATTAAATTGTGCTATATGACTATTTAATCTTGTTATTTCTTCTTCTATTGAACATTTATCTGCATATATCACAACTTCTTGTGCTAATCTTTGCTTATCAATTTCCCCATCTTTTAGTAATTGTTTTATTCTTTCTTCTAATTTTACTACATATTCTTCAATAAGTCCAGTAGAAAGTTTAGATACTTCATTTACTTTTGTCTGTATTAAGTCTAATCTTTGTTTTAAATCTTTTGCAATTTTTTCTCCTTCCGTCATCCTCATGTTTACTAAACTTTCTGTTGCTTTCCCTATTACCTCTAATATTTCAAGTTTTATTTCTTCATCATCTTGATTATCTTGAATTGTAAGTACATCAGGATATCTTGCTATATCATTTACTTGTATATCAGAAAGTAAATTTTCTTCTGCAGCTAATTTTCTTAATTCTTTAATATACCCTTTTGCAAGCCCTGTATTTATTTTTATTTTTCTTCCTTCTACAGAATTGTTTTCAAATGTTATAAAAACATCTATCTTTCCTCTTTTTACATTTTTAGATATTTCATTTTTTATTACTTCTTCTAAATAGCTTAAATTCCTTGGCATTTTTACTGATATATCTAAATATCTATGATTTACACTCTTTATTTCTACTAAATATTTTCTTGAGTTCTTTTCTAAACTTGCTTTTCCATATCCAGTCATACTTTTAATCATTGTCTACTACCTCTTTTTTCTTTTTCTTACTTTTCTTTTTATTCTCGTCTTGTTTTCCTTTATTTACTTCTTTATTATCCTTTTTTTCTATTTTTTCTTCTTTTTCCTTTGTTTGCTTTTTAGTCGTTGTTTTTCTTTTTACTTCTTGCTCTTTCTTTGTCTTTTCCTTATTTTTTTCTTTACTTTCTTCATGTGTATTTTCTTGCTTTTTATTAGAAATATTTTCTGCTTTTTCTTCTAAATTATTTTTAGTATTTTTTGCTTTTCTTCTTTTTTTAGCTTCTTTTTTTATTGGTTCTTCTTTTACTATTTCTGATATATCACTTAAATTCTTTAAATATTGTCTCTTTTCTTTTGTATATATAACTATTGATTTTAATACATAGTATATTGCAAATACATAAGAAGAAGTTAATAGATAAAGTCTAAAGTCATATTGGTAAAAGGTAATTACATGATTTATTGATAATGAATGCATAGATAAGCATAAAAGTTCTATTCCACTTAAAGCTGTTTTTCCATCATCTTTTTTATATGCTCTTTCTAAAAAGATTAGTCCTAATACTAAAAATATTCCAGCAAATACTTCTATATCATTTATAAGTCTTTCTGTATTCATTCTTGCATAAGCCAAATTAAGTACCATGAAATATCCCATTATTCCTATTGCTTTTAATAAATTTTTGAATATTGTATTTTTCATTATTTCCTCCTAACCTTCTAGTTCGTACATTATAATACTTAATACATTTAACGCTACTGTTTCTGTTCTTAGTATTCTTTTTCCAAGTGTTACAGTTACTACATTGTCATTTTCTTTTATCGTTTCTACTTCTTTAGGAGATATTCCACCTTCTGGCCCTATTATTACTGCTATTTTTAGTTCGTTCTCTCCATATTTTTCTTTTATTTTCCTTAAAGCTTCTTTTAGTGTTGTTTTTTCTTCTTTTTCGTAAGCTAATATTACTATATCATATTCAGGAAGTATTTTACAAATATTTTTTAATGATATTATGCTATTAACTTTAGGTATAAAATTTCTATCACATTGCTTTGCCGCCACTTCTGCTATTTTTTGCCATCTTTCTTGTTTTTTCTTTTTGTCTTTTTCTTGATATTTTACAATGCATCTTTCCATATCTACTGGTTGTATATCAAAACACCCAAGCTCAACTGATTTTTGGATTACTAAATCCATTTTATCTTTTTTAGGTAACCCCTGCATTATTGTTACTTTTATATTTGATTTAAAGTCTTCTAATTCTCTTACAATTTTACATTCAATTGTTTCTTTTTCTATTTTTTCAATATCACATAAGTAATTCTTTTCTCTATCACTATTACAAATAATTATTTCGTCTCCTACTTTTTGTCTTAAAACATTTTTTATATGATTTACATCTGGCCCTTGTACTTTTATTATATCCTTTTCTATTTGCTCATCTCTTACAAAAAATTTTGGCATTTTTCTCTCCTTTATTACTTTGCTATTATAACACATATTTTTAATTTTTTCCAGAAAAAAAAGAAATTATATTCCAATTTCTTGAAATATAACCTCTTTTTCTTTGATTTTCTTTAAATTTTAATAGTTTTCTGCTTTTATTTCGAAATATGCTTTTGGATGACTACATACTGGACAAATTTCTGGAGCATATTTTCCAATTACTATATGTCCACAATTTCTACATTTCCATATTCTTTCATCATCACGGCTAAATACTAATCCACCTTCTACATTTTCGATTAATTTTTTATATCTTTCTTCATGTTCTTTTTCTATTTTAGCTACTTCTGAGAATAGATATGCAATATGGTCAAATCCTTCTTCTTTAGCTTCTTTTGCCATTCTGTCATACATATCTGTCCACTCATAATTTTCTCCTTCAGCTGCTGCTTGTAAGTTTTCTAGTGTTGATTTTATTTCTCCACCTTGTAATAATTTAAACCACATTTTAGCATGTTCTTTTTCATTATTAGCTGTTTCTTCAAATATAGCTGCTATTTGCTCATATCCTTCTTTTTTTGCTTTACTTGCAAAATATGTATATTTATTTCTTGCTTGTGATTCTCCAGCAAATGCTTCCATTAAGTTTTTCTCTGTTTTTGTTCCTTTTAAATCCATTTTATATTCCTCCTTTAAATTTTATTTTTTTATTTTTACCAGTTGTTATTCTATATCATAAACATAAAAAAGTCAAGCTAAAAAACAAAAAAGGACTGCACTATTAATTACTAGTACAGCCCTAAAGTTGGTAGATTATTTAGCTTTTATCCCTGTTTTTGAAGACGTTTTCCTGCTTTTAATTCTAGCTTTTTAGCAACAAGTTCCTTTTTCACAGTAATACTTGCCAGGTTCGTTACAACCTCGATTTTGTATTCTTCTGTATTAGGAAGTGTAACTAAAAGTCTTATTGGACTAATCCTTTCCACGTCACAAGTAGCATAGATATATACTGTATTTTCTAGCCTAAACACATCAAAGTGAAATTGCTCTCCATACAACTCACCATGTAATGTGCTACTAATTTCAGTAGTATTTTCAGGCAAAATTGTTACATCAGCTGCAGTAGAGTAAATATAAATCCGCTTTACTCCTCTGCTGTAAACTGACTTTGCAATATATTCACCTTCTTCATATCCTACAAAGTAATTTTCGAACCTCTCGTCATACTCATACTTGTTCTTGTTCTTCTTAGACTTCTTAGACATGATTACTCCTTACTACTATTTTGTCCTACCTACTTTATCTAAAAGAGGATTCATCCTCTGTTTGACTTATTATATCATTAATTATTTTCTTGTCAATCGTCCCCCAAAAATAAAGAGGGAAATTATTAAGCGATTATTACTCCAACTTAACTGGTTCCACAGTGTGGAACCATCTTCATAAGTTAAGTGAACTACCAACCACCTAAAGGTAGTTGGTTTTACGCTCCCTTCTTATAAAAAAGTAAAGTGTTTTTGTTTTATCACTTATATTACCAAAAAATACTCCCTTTTACAGGAGTACAAATTCGTGTCTATACTATTCAATAAAAGTCTGCTATATTAAGTGTTTCAAAGAGTTCGACAAAATTTCAAGTTGGTACCGATGGTGGGACTCGAACCCACATGGTTTCCCGCTGGATTTTGAGTCCAGTGCGTCTACCAATTCCGCCACATCGGCATATCAGGTTTGCTTTTTAGCAAACCTTAATACTTTTATATATTAACATATATTTAACTTGTTGTCTAGTTTTTTTCTACTTCAAACTCAAAAACATTAACAGTTTTTATTTCTATTTTAGAAAAGTCATCATGTTCATCTTCAAATTCTACTATTTTAAATTTAGTCTTATTTTTTAAATTTAAATCCAATTTAGAAATATCTACTAATATCTTAGTTGATAAGTCTTGTCCTACTGGTAATGTTTTATTCTGGTTATCATAGAAAATACAATTTGTATACGCTACAGCATTTGTGCCTTCTTTTAAGTTTATTTTATAGAAGTTTATTTTATTATCCCCATTTTTAATTGCTTCACTTATTTCATGTTCTGGATTTATATCAAAAATGTTAATCTTCCTATCATCTATTTTATCATCTACAATCGCTTTATATACTGGCACATCTTCTGGGACAACTACTTTTGTTAAAGCTTCTTTTATATTTGCAATTACATTTTCTAAAGACATTTTAAAGCCTATCTGTTTAGTATTTTTACTAATTTCTAATATATTAAATTTATCTTTTGGAAGCTCTCTGTGTTTTTTATTTTTTATTTTTGATACTTTTGTACTATCTTGAAGCAATCCTCCGAATATATCAAATTCTTCTTTTTCTAAAAGTGTTTTTTCCTCAACTGCTTCTTTCTTTATTTCCTTCAAGGCATTTTCAATATCTTTTGGTTGAAATTCATTTATCTTTATTTTATTTAATAAAGTCAAAAGATTTGTTGTTGTTATATAAATACTATCTGTCTCATCTTTACTCAAATTTTTCCTTTGCATCTTGTCCATTGTTTTTCCAAGCTTTTCTAAGTCTTCTTCATAGTCAAATGTCTTAGTAATTTTCTTTATTATATTTACTTCCTCTTCTTCTCCTTCTGGAAGTGAACTCATTTCATCTTTATTACTATATTTCCAAAATTCAAATATACTCTTCTTATGGCTGTCTATTTCTGCTATATATGCTGTTGCATTTTCTATTTTCTTTTGCATGTTTTTATTTTTTAACTTCAAGCTATTAATATCCATCATAATATTTTTTAGTTCAGTTTCTTTTTCATCTATGTCTTTATATAATGAAACCAATTCTTCAATATTATAATTTTCCTTCTTCGTTCTTTTTCTTTTTGGAAGCTCTTCTAAGTCTTCCTCATCGTCTATTTCTAAATCTACTTTTTCTTCTACTTCCTTATTCTTCATTTTGTTTTTATTCTTTTTCTTGCTATACTTAAAATAATATTTGAATTTTCCAAAGAAGGTTTTTTTACACTCTAAAAATGTTGATATTTGTTTTTCTTTTGCTAAATATTCTATTTCTCCTGCAGCTATTTCCACTTTTAAATCTTGAAGCCTTTTATTATTTTTTGTAATTAATTCTTCAAATTCTTCTTCCTTATCTTGTCCTATAGAATACTCACTATTTATCCACTCTACAATATTTCCATATTCTATTTTTCTATCTTCTATATAGAACTCTATTTCACCTGTTTTTCCAATATTAGTTTTAAAATTAAAATAATGTGGTATTTCTGTTTGTAATATAAACATTGCCTTTAACAATTTATAAAATTCATTTGCTTCTTCTTTACTTTCTAATTTTATTCTATAAGGACTTTTTATTTTTTGATATACTTCTGTTTCGCCAACTATTTGAATACTTAAATTGTCATTTTTATCATATACTTCATATATCAATGGCCAATCTTTTGTAAATAACCATAAATAATTTTCTATATCTTCGAATTCTGATTTTTTCAAATATTCACTTGTATACTCACTATTACGAATAGGCACAAATATTTTACCTGTTCTTCTTTTTTCTAGTTGCTTTTTTAGTAAATAGAAAAATGTTGAATAATCAGAATCTACTGTTGGTACTAACATAAAATATTGATCTGTATTTTCTGAATAATATATTTGCCATAAATAGTTATTTTCATATTTTACTTTAAATGGTATTTTCTTACTTAAATTTGCCTGTTCTTCTTCTACTTTTTCTACGTCCTCTATTTTAAAGTTATTTAACATATTTAAAAAAGTAGTATGTTTTATTATATTTTCCTCTGATTTATTATCTAAATAATCTGCAAGTGGACTTGCTTTTTTATATTTTTCTTCTATGTCGTCCATTCTATTTGTTGGAGAAAGCAATATTTGAATATCTTTTATTGGTACATATCTATATTGTCTATATTGTTTTTCATCATAGAACTTAGGAATTCTAAATTCCAAAGGTTTATATTGTTTTATACTTCTTGGTATTTTATCTAAATCTAACCCTAAATATTCTAATTTTTCTTTTATGGTTTCACTTTTTTCTACTGTTTTTTTAGGCACAGTCTTTTCTCCCTTCTTTTTACTTTATGATTTCATAAAAATTCTTAAATTCATACCCCTTATTTCTTAAAGTTTCAATTATTTGTGGCAATGCATCCGCCGTTACACTTTTTAATGGTGAATCATGCATTAATATTACTACACTATTTTTATTTTCTGTTGTTTCGTTTAATCTTTGTATCTCAAAATCTACAGATAGATTATTTGTTTCAGCATCTCCATTTAATGCATTCCAATCAACATGAACAATATCATTTTGCATAAGTAAATCATTTGCTTGTTGCTTTAAATCTGCATATGGTCCACCTGCAATTCCTCCTGGAAATCTAAATAAATGCGAATTATATTCATTATCTCCAATTGCCTTTTTTATTTCTTCATTACAGCTATTATATTCATCTAAAACTGCTTGTGGAGAACTATAAATTTGAGAATACACATGTGAGTAGCCATGGTTTGCTATAAAATGTCCTTCATCATACATTCTTTTTACTAAATCTGGTTTTTTCTTAACATTTGAACCTAAAACAAAAAATGTTGCTTTTACATTTTCTTGTTTCAAAGTATCCAAAATTCTTGGTGTAACTGATGATGGTCCATCATCAAATGTTAGAAAAGCTCTTTTTGTATCAGAATGATATATATTTTCAATATTTTGTTTTCCCTCATCTGTTAATTTTGGAAGTTTTGCCTCTCGTTCTTTTTCTAATTCTTCTTGCCTTTTTTCTTCTTCTTGTTTTAAACTAATTACTTGTGCTTCATATCCTTTATATACTTTATAGCTTTTTATCATCTTTGATATATTTATTGCTACAAGTCCAATTAAAATAAGGGATAATATAATTAGCAAAATTATTAATATCTTATTTTTATTAAATTTATCTTTTGTATCTATTTTATAAATATCTAATTCATATCCCTCTTTTACCACTTTTTTTACCTCTTATTCTCATACTTTTGTTTTTACATTTCTTATCCCTTCATTTTCATTTTCTTTTGTTTTAATCTTTTTCTATTTTTTCATTAAATTTTTAATATACTCTACTTCTTCCTCAGGATTTAGTCTCATAAATATTGGGTCTCCTTTTTCTATTACTTTTATTCCTTCTAATTTATCATATTGTTTTAAAGAAGCCCAATTTATAAGTTCATCGTCTTTTACTCCTATTTGACGTAATATGTTATCTGCTGTTTCGTTCATAAATGGTTTTATTAATATTGCAATTTCTCTTAAATTTTCAATTAAATGATACATTACTGATGCTAATTTTTCTTTATTTTCTTCTTTTGCTAAAACCCATGGCATTGTCTCATCTATATATTTATTTGTCTTAGAAATTAATGTCCATATTTCTTGTAAGCTATTTGCTATTTCATAATTATCTATTTTTTCTTCAAATGCTTTTATTTGTTTTGTACAAGTCTCTTCTAATTCTTTATCAACTTCATTTGGTGTTCCATTATATGAAGGCACTTTTCCTTCGAAATATTTATTTACCATTGATACTGTTCTATTTAAAAGATTACTTAAGTCATTACACAAATCAAAATTATATCTTTCAACAAAGCTTTCTGGTGAGAATATTGCATCTTGTGAAACTGGCATTTCTCTTAATAAGAAATATCTTACACTATCTAATCCATATCTATCTATTAATTGTTCTGGATATATTACATTTCCTTTTGATTTAGACATTTTACCATCTTTCATTGTAACCCAATTATGAACTAGTATTGTTTTTGGAAGTGGTAAGTCTAATGCCATTAAGAATATAGGCCAATATATTAAATGGAATCTTGCTATATCTTTTCCAACTATTTGTAAGTCTGCTGGCCAATATTTTTTAAATAATGTATCATCATCGCTTCCATATCCTAGTGCTGTTAAATAGTTTGTTAAAGCATCTACCCATACATATATTACATGTTTTGGATCTTTTAATACTTTTATTCCCCAATCAAATGTTGTTCTTGTTACACATAAATCTTCCAATCCTGGTTTTATAAAGTTATTTATCATTTCATTTTTTCTAAATTCTGGTTTTATAAAATCTGGATGTTCTTCATAATATTTAAGTAATCTATCTGCATATTTTTTCATATTAAAGAAATATGCTTCTTCCTTCATTAATTTTACTTCTCTACCACAGTCTGGACATTTTCCATCTACCAATTGCGTCTCAGTAAAATAGCTTTCACAAGGTACACAATACCAACCTTCATATTCTCCTTTATAGATATCTCCTTGTTCCATAAATCTATCAAAGATTTTTTGAACAACTTTTACATGTCTTTCATCTGTTGTTCTTATAAAATCATCATAATCTATTTTCATGGTTTTCCATAATTCTTTTGCATATGCTGCCATTCCATCTACATATTCTTGAGGAGTTTTTCCTTGTTCTTTTGCTTTTTCTTCTATTTTTTGTCCATGTTCATCTGTTCCTGTAAGCATATATACATCTTCACCTTTTAACAAATGAAGTCTTTTCATACTATCTGCTAAAACTGTTGTATATGCTGTTCCTATATGAAATTTTCCACTTGGATAGTAAATTGGTGTTGTTACATAAAATTTATTTGACACAAAATCATCTCCTTCTCGTTCTCACATATCTTATCACGTTTTACTTAAAATAGCAATAAGCAAGAGATATCTTTATAAGATTTTCTCTTGCTTATTTCTTTCTTTTGTAATTCCTTATTTCTTCATTTGTGTAATAAAGAAAAACACAAACAAATATATACTAGCCAAAGCTATTCCTAATATCGTCGCTTTAACATTTGCCATAACTATCGTTATTAAAATTGGAATTACACCCACCTTAAAAATTACTTTTTCAATTTTTTCTATAGTGGTTCCTTTAACCTCGAAAAATTTTTCCATGGTTTTCCTTTCTACAAAATGTTTATAAAACAATATCTTATAGTATACTCCTAAAAACCTTTACTGTCAAGAGTATTTTTTGTCTTATTTTGCCATCTTATTGTTGTTACTGTTGAAACTATATAAAATTTATTAATTTAGTCATGTGTAGTTAATCTCTAAAATTTTGTTAAAGAAACTTAAATTAGATTTTCATAAGAAAAATATTTCAAGTCTGAGCAGAAATTTAAATTAATAAAATCTTTAATTGATTCTATCAGCTATTTCTACTACATTCGTTCTAAACCTTTCTTTACTTTTCTCCTATTACAATTCTAAAAACTTCTTGATTACTTCTCCTCTTAGAGATATAAATCCTTTAAAGTATACTTTCAAAGTCTTTTAGGATGTTTTTTACACTAGAAAACTTTTAAACCAATATTATTGTTTTTAATTCTTCTAATATTAATAAAGTTTGATATTTAATTACTAATGATGTTACTTATCATGCTATTAGAAATTACTCTTATCTTTTCGGTTCTCTTGAGTGTATTTTTAATCTCAAAAATCTAACAATTTTAGGCTAGAATCTACTAATACTCAAAAAATTGAACATTTTATTTCTCTTTTTACTGTTATGTGTATTGCTCTTGTTTGGCTTACTGTTATTGGTTTTTGACCACGTTAAACATAAACACACTTATTGTTTAAAAATTCGTGATACTAGAAAACTCTTTTTATAAACTTTACTCATTTTTCAACCTCATGCTTACCATTTTTAATAAATGCTATTGCAATACCATTGATTCTGCTTTAAAGTTTAATTTTATCCTCTATGATATTTAATTCACATTTTTTAGAGAAGACTTTTCTATCTCTCTTTTGTCGTGCCCATTTTATATAAAAATGAGCAAAGCTAAAAATTTTGCTCATTTTTTCTCAATTTAGGTTGAATTTTTTACTATGAAAATCTCTATCTTATTACATTTTATTAATTTTGTCCGGTTATCAGTTCCTAATTTATCGTGTAACTTCCATCACTATTCTTTTGAAGATGAACATCAGATTTTAGACATACTATAGGTCGGAAAGCACAGATACCACGAGTATAGTTACCAATGCTTACATTACCATCAGGATACACCCCCAGCAAACTACTAGAGTCATTGGCAGACGGACTAGCAACCCACATTCCCCACGCATTGCTTGTTGAATTTACTACATATAACGAATCATTTGTATGTTTTAAAATATAATAAGTACTTTCATTTATATTATATCCATAAGTATTTACACTCGTTGTTAATTTATCGTCTGTATATTTTTCATTATATGATGCTACAAATAACTCTAAGCTTGGGCCTCCTATTGCGTATTCTGCTTTATCTCCTGCGTATACAGTCCATGCATTTGTATCTAACATATATGCAACTGCTTTCATATTATTATATGTACTCGTCATTGTGTACTGACTATTTAATGCCTTTATTCTTGCATCTGTTATACTTGCTGATCCACTATAATCATTTAATATACTACTAAAGTATGTTGCTCTTGGATAACTACTATCTCCTTTATTTGGTTTATGTCCTGCTGAATTGCTTGGTATATATTCATATGGTATATAATCATTTGCTATTAAATAAGTATTTTTCTCGTCTGCATAAAAGATTTTCCATGAATTTACTCCTGCATTATTTGTACAATCATATCCTTTTACTTCTGCTCCATAATCTGATGGTTCGATGTTATTATTCTTTGGTGGATCATATATTGTATAACTTCCATCACTATTCTTTTGAAGTTGAACATCAGGTTTAAGGCAAACTACTGGACGTATACTACAAATTAAATAACCAGGTGTTCCGTCATCAAATATAGTTCCTCCTGAATATGTATAAAACAAACTCTCATTACTAGAATATGCTGGTGTAGCAATCCACATATGTCCACCACTGGCATCATAAAGACTATCATTGGCATTCAACAAATTACTTCCATAATTTCCCCAATATGAACCATTATATATCTGGTATCCTACATTGCTAGTTGCTCGTGAATCATAATTTGTTGTATATTTATTATTATATGATTTTAATAATAACTCTAGTGTTGGTCCTCCTATCGCATATTCAGCATACTCCCCTGCATATACATTCCATGCCTCTATATCTAACAAATAAGCTACCTCTTTCATATTAGTATATACACTTGTATACCCTTTTACATTAAAATAATCATTATTCAATGCTTTTATTCTCTCATCTGTTATACTCGCTGAACCCTTATAATCATTTGCAATACTACTAAAATTAACTACAGTTGATGATACACCACCTCCTGGTTTATTTCCACCTGAACTATTAGGTACAAAATCCCTTGATATATAATTACTTGAAATTAAATATATATTACTGTCATCTGCATAAAATAGTTGCCATCCATTTACTGCTACATTGTTTGTACAATCATATCCATTAACTATTGCTCCATAATCTGTTGCTGGTATATCTCCTGCTGTTACTATTAAAGCTTTTACTGTTATATTTATTGTCTTTTCTTTATTTCCATTATTTTCTTTTACTACTATGCTTGTTTCTCCTGCTCCTACTGGTGTTATTGTTAATGTGTTTCCACTTAAGTCTGCTGTTGCTACTGATGCTTCTGGCTGTGTTACTATTTCAAATGGTCCTGCATTTGTTCCACTAAGTGTTACTGTTTGTACTCCATCTCCTATATTTGCTGTTACACTTTCTGGACTCGCTGTTATGCTTGTCGCTAATACATTTATTGGTATTGTTGCTGTTTGATTTCCATTTACTTCTTTAAGTGTTAAGCTTGTATTTCCTGCTGCTACTGGTGTTACTGTAAGACTCGTTCCATCTATACTTGCTGTTGCTATTCCTGTATCTGGTCCATTTTCTATTGTCAATGTTCCCATATTTAGTCCTTCTATTGTTACTGTCTTAGCTGTTCCTCCTGCATATACTTCTACTGTTTGTGGTGTAATACTTGTTGCTTGTACATGTATATCTACTGTAACTTTTTGGTTTCCATTACTTTCTGTTACTTCTACACTTGTGTCTCCTGAACCTACTGGTTTTATCGTTAGTGTATTTCCACTTAAACTTGCTTCTGCTATTGTGCTTTCTGGGTCATCTGTTATACTTAAGTTTCCTATACTTGTTCCTGATATTTGTACTGTTTTGTCTGTTCCTCCTACATATGCTTCTACACTTGTTGGCTCTGCTGTTATTGTACTTTTTATTACTTCTATATTTATTGTAAATTCTTTGTTTGCATTTCCTTCTTTTACTGTTACACTTGTGTTTCCTGCTCCTATTGGTGTTATTATTATTCCTTTATTATCTCCTGCTACTTCTGCTGTTGCTACTGTACTTGTTGGTGGTGTTTCTATTTCAAGTGTTCCATAATTGTTTCCTGTTACTCCTATTGTTTGTGCATTTCCTCCTACATATAGTGCTATTTTATTTGTAGTTGGTACAATTGTTACTGTTTTTACTTCTACTTCTATTGCTACTGTCTTTCCTCCATTTGCTTCTGTTACTGTTATTGTTGTATTTCCTTCTGATACTGGAGTTATTGTTAATGTGTTTCCTTGTAACTGTGTTGTTACTACTCCTTGAGGCTCTGTTGTTGCACTTAGTGTTCCTAAGTTGTCTCCTGTTATTTCTACTGTTTGTGCATTTCCATCCACATATAGTGTTACATTTTTATTTGCTGCCTCTATACTTGTTGCTTTTACTTCTATTGGTATTTCTACTGTTTTTCTTCCATTTGCTTCTGTTACAGCTACACTTGTTGTTCCTTCTCCTACTGGGGTTATTATTAATGTGTTTCCTTGTAACTCTGCTGTCGCTACTGTCTCTGTTGGTTTCGTTATACTTAATGTTCCTGCATTATCTCCTGTTATTTCTACTGTTTGGTTACTTCCATTTACATATGCTATTACACTTTCTGGAGTTGCTGTTAATGTTGTTGCTTTTACTGTTATATTTATTGTTACTGTCTTATTTCCATTTGACTCTTTTATTGTTACACTTGTCTGTCCTTCTGCTACTGGGGTTATTTTTAATGTTTTATCTTGTAGAGTTGCTGTTGCATGTACTCCATCTGCTGGTGTCTCTATACTTAAGTCTCCCATTTCTGTTCCTGTTATTGTTACTTGTTCACTATTTCCTCCAACATACAAGGTTACATCTTTATTAGTTGCGTCTATACTTGTTGCCTTTACTGTTATATTTATCGTTACTGTTTGTTTCCCATTTCCTTCTGTTACTGTTACACTTGTTTGTCCTTCTCCTACTGGTGTTATTGTTAGTATTTTATCTTGTAGAGTTGCTGTTGCTACTGTCTCTGTTGGTTTTGTTATACTTAAGTCTCCCATTTCTGTTCCTGTTATTTCTACTTGTGTACTATTTCCATTTACATATAACTTTACATCTTTATTAGTTGCATCTATACTTGTTGCTTTTACTGTTATATTTATCGTTACTGTTTGTTTTCCATTTCCTTCTGTTACTGTTACACTTGTTTGTCCTACTCCTACTGGGGTTATTGTAAGAGTATTGTTATCTCCTAACTCTGCTGTTGCTACTGTCTCTGTTGGAGTCGTTATACTTAAGTCTCCCATCTCTGTTCCTGTTATTTCTACTCTTTGGTCATTTCCTCCTACATAGGCTACTACATTTTTATTATCTGCATCTATACTTGTTGCTTTTACTGTTATATTTACTGTTACTGTTTTATTTCCATTTGACTCTTTTATTGTTACACTTGTCTGTCCTTCTGCTTTTGGTGTTATTGTTAATGTGTTTCCACTTAATTCTGCTGTTGCATGTACTCCATCTGCTGGTGTCTCTATACTTAATGCTCCCATTTCTGTTCCTATTATATTTACGTTCTTACTGTCTCCTCCTACATATACTGTTACATCTTTCTCACTTGCATCTATACTTGTTCCTGTTACCGTTATATTTATTTCTGCTGTTTGGTTTCCATTTGCCTCTTTTAATGTTAAGTTTGTATTTCCTGCTGTCTGTGTTGGTGTTACTGTAAGAGTTGTTCCTTCTATACTTGCTGTTGCATAAGTACTATCTGGTCCAGATTCTATTGTTAATGCTCCCATATTTAGTCC
>CALXFI010000022.1 GCA_944387535.1 uncultured Clostridia bacterium
GTGCTATTTTTTATAAATTTTTAATGTGTTCTTGTTTTATCTTCTTTTTCCATAAAACTTTTCACACTATCTTTTTATTTCAATTTATTTATATCATATAAAAGACTAAAGGTAAAGTACTACCTTTAGTCTTAACTTATCACATGTCCTTTATAAATGCAAATGTTTCATATCTCATAATAGCAGTTACCAAGTTATCTGGTATCTTATTTTCATTTTTGAAAATACCTTTTTTTCTTAGTATTTGCATCTCCGAAATAGTAACATCTACATCAGGATCAGGTGAATGGAGAGAATTGACCGAATATACTTTAAATGTTCCCTTTTGGTTCATCTCCCTTTTTGGAACTTCTTGACCATTTGAATCAATAATTTTTATTACTTGATTTTGTTGGTCATTTAGCAAAGTTGAAATATCAAAAACATATGCTAGTTCTGGTGTATCAAATTTGCTACGAACCTTTACTTTAAACTTACAAACCTCGTTTACAAAATCTTCATAAGCAATATGTGATTTTGAAATAAGTATTAATATTGCATAATTACTAAATAATGTATTAAACATATTATTAATTGGAATAATATGCCTTAACTTTTTCTTAGTATTGTGTAATGCAACATTAATTGATTTAAAATCATGAATTGCAAAGAAACCTATAATTGTATAATTTTGTTTTCTTAATTCCTCAACATATGTTTTGAAATGCCGAACTCCATTAGGTTTTACAATTAAAAAACTGTATTTTTCCTCCTCGAAACTCATTGATTGATGGTTTTCAAGTTTAGCAAACATTTTATCATAGTAAGTCATATCAATTTCTCCTTATGTTGCTGTACAATGTTACATAATTATTATAACATCTTTATCAAAAAAGTAAATCTTTTTTATACTTTTTATATTATATTTCCTATTCCATATACTCCAGTTGTTACATCTCTAAACAAATTAACTTCTGGTGGCAAATATGTAAATATAACAAAGCATAAAAGTAAAAATGCAAGTATAATAATTGCTAAGCTTTCTGTTGTAACTGTACTTTCATCTCTTCTTTTCATAAACCTATATGCAACATATTCTCCTAAAATTATACTTAATATAAATATTAAAATATCTATTACAATAATACTTGTTCCAATTATTCCTGAATATGTAAAAAATGTAACTACAATAAAACTTATTGCTGTAAATATTCCAATTGTTTTTGCTTCAATATAGTTATTTGCTACATCTTTTACAAAGAAATATTCTATTATTGTAGCAATTAGCATTGGATAAAATACTAATTTTAAATGTTCCCATACGCTTTCATTTACTGCACTAAAACTTCCTACAAATAAATTTTTTCCAGACCACTCATATGTAAAATGTAATAATGTTCCAAGTATTAAACTAAATAGAATTGCAATTAGCTGAGCTTTTATTAACTTACTTTTCTTTACTTTATCTAAAACTTTTTTTATTAATTCCATATTAGCATAAGACCTCCTTTTCTTATTAATTCTTATGCTAATACAAAAATTTTATTACTAGAAATCTATCTTTTCTACAACTAAAGCATTTTCTTTATCTGCATTTTTTATTTCTTCTTCTCTATATGTGCAAATCTTAAACTCATCCTTATTATCAAACTTAAATTTCAAAGCTTTAGTAAAATTATCTTTGACTGGTTTTCCATATTCTTCTATTATAAAACTTGCTTTATGTTTTCTTAATGTATCAAATGTATTCATAAATCCCATACCAGTACCACCTGAATCTTTATGTGTTGTACTCGGTTTCTTTCCTAAGTTTAGTAATGTGTCTATTTCAAATTCTATACCAGAGTCATAAACATACAAACCATAATTTCCATCTAATTTTCCTAATCTTACTAAAATACTTTTATTTACATTATCTCCATACCCAATTGCTATAATTGCATTTTTTATATGGTCAGCAAGTAATATTTCTAATTCTTCTTTATCCACATAATGATTTATCATTGTATAAATATTTCCACTTAATTGTAATTGAAAATCTATTTTATTCTTAACACATTCTGATTGCATAAATGATAACATATCATCTATTTCTGAAATTCCTGTTTTATCTAAAACTACTACTTGCTTTTTACTTAAACCAGCACTTAAATTTTCTATTCTATCTTTTATATCTATTTCATCTGCTATTTCACTTTTCATACTTAGTTCATTCAATTTATGTTCTAAAGCTCTTTGTTTATGTGCTATTGAGTGACTTACTTTACTAAATTCCAGATTTTCCTTTTCAAGCTCTGCTACTTCTTTCTTCTTATCTTCCAACTCCGCCTTTGTTTCTTCTAAATCTTTAACCAACATTTTCTGCTTATAATATAATTGCAATGATTTTTGAATTGTTATAAACATCATTATTGCAAATATAATTACTGCAAATGTAAGTTGTCTTGATAATAACAAATTATAATTAAATAAAATTGCCAAAACAAATAATATTACACAACTTATATTTAAAATTAACATATTAAAATATTCATTTTTTAATTTTGATTGAAGAAAAGCAAAACCCTTTTTAAATCTCTTAATTTTTGAAAAACAAAAAATTAATTCCGCATATATTATTAGCATTACTATCACATTTATATCATCATTTTGTATATCAAAATTAAAAAATACTAGAAACCAAAGAATTCCACTAATTACCAAAATTATATAATTTATGGTTAAAGAAATCAACGTTATCATTATTGAATATCCAATGTTATTTTTTGACCTTATTGAAAATAAGCAACCTATTAATAAAATTGCACCTATATTACAATATAAAAGATTTATCTCATCTTTTATATATTTACTTATAATTGTTATTAAAAATATAATCAAGAAAACAAATGGAATTTCCAATTTTTTCTTTATAATGATCTCATTTACAATTTTTAAATTTATATAGTACGTACATAGATTAATAAGATATAATCTTATTATATCAATAATTGTTTCAAGTGGATTCAATTGCATTATATAGTCCAAGGTCATTTGCATACCTCCCATCAGCAAAATTATTATATAAAAAAAATTAAAGATAATCAATACAAATGCCTAAGTATTTTAACGATTATCTTTAATCCATTTTTCTTTTATTTTTTTATTTTATTAGCCACCACCCAAAATATGGCTAATCCATTTACAAAGTGCATCATACCAATCCATGTCTCTCACCACCTTTTCTTTAGTATTTTGTTTCTTTTGTCATTAAAAAAATACCATTTACCTTGTTCAGATAAACGGTATTAGGTGATGAGAAAAAATGGTGAAAAATGAAAAAATCTAGTATTTTTTTAAATACTAGATCAATTTCTTTACTTTATCTACATAATAATATATAAATTCCATTGGTGTTGGTACACCAGTTTCATAATTAACTTTAGCTGTATAATAAGTTTCTAAATCTTCAATCGGTGAAACTCTCCATGCATGAATAATAGCATTTTGAATTCCGTTAGTAATTGTAGTTCCAGATTTCTTGTAAATCTTGGTTAAATGTTGGATGACATTAACATCACTGTTTTCATTTTGTATCAAATAGAGAATAGCATCATGAATATATTTTCTTCCTTTAAGTTTAATAGTTACACCAATTAGGTCAAGCTCATGATTAATCAATTCTGAAATTCTGTTTTCGTTATCTTCAATTTTATCCTCAATAGTCTTGCTTTCAGTTTCTAATGTAACATCTCTAAATTTCAAGAAATTATTTAAAACATTATCACAAGAATATTTTGGATGGTCTTTATATAAAATTAAATCAACACCTTCCCTGTGAAGTATTTTATAAGTTCTCTTTGAATAAACATGAGTTGTTACAATAACAATTGGTTCATAATTTAAATTCAATTTTCTTAAATTTGATAAGAATTCTAAGGAATCAGTATGACCACTTTTGCTATTGTTCAATTCTAAATCTAACACAATGCCTTCTGGGTGCTTTACTTTTACATATTCTAATGCGTCAATATCAGAATCTGTCACTGCCACTAATTCAAAATCGTCTCTTTTCTCGATACAATTAATAAAATTATTACAGTCATTAATGTCATCTTCTATGATTAAAATTTTCATAGGTTTTGACATTGCTAACTCCTCCCTTTTTCTTATATATTCTATACTATACCATAAAAACCGCTAAAATACCACATTTTATCATTATTTTTAACTAATACCTTTGTATTTCATATTTTATAAAATGAACAAAAAGTATAAGAGGTATTTTGTATGAAAAGAAATAATAGTAGCATTAATAAGCAAGAAAAAATCGAACAAGAAAAAAGAGGCAAAAGGATTAAAGCTATAAGAGAAAACGAGCTCCATATGAATAAAACTCAACTTGCAAAAGAAATTGGAATCTCAAGTCAATTTCTTGGATTAGTTGAAGACGGGAAAGGTAATTTAGTATATAGAAGTATTAGAAAACTAAGAGATTTAAGCGGTCACTCAGCTGATTATATCCTTTACGGTTTAGATGATAATAATATTAATAAAACTAAAGAATTATTACAAAACTATTCTGAAGATGAAATAATAGAAACAATGAACTTTATAAAACATTTTATATTATTAATTAGAAATATATAATATTTTTAGATATTTTGTTTAATACTTTTATTCCATCATTAATTAAGAAAATCAATTTTGATTCATTTAATATATATAATAAAACCTACATAAGAATTAAATTATTCTTACGTAGGCTAAGCATGTATAATATAATCTATTTATATTTCTTACTTCTTAATATATTGTTTTAGCCATTTAACATCTCTTGCCACTCTTTTTCCTTAAAACCAATAAGTATATTATTGCCTGAGATTAAAAGCGGCCTCTTAATTAGCATTCCGTCACTTGAAAGAAGTTTTATCTTTTCACTATCAGTCATATTAGGTAATTTTTCTTTTAAATTAAGTTCTTTATATTTTAAGCCGCTTGTATTAAAAAATTTTTTAATATCTTTTTTACTTTCTGCAATCCATTTTTCTAGCTCTTTTTCAGTTGGTGTATTTTCTACAATATTTCTGTCTTGGAATTCTATATTATTCTCAGTTAACCATTTCTTAGCTTTTTTACAAGTAGAACATTTTGGATATTCAATAAATAAATTCATTTTAAATCATTCCTTTCTTTTTTATTATTTTAAATTTACTTTGTACTATTTTCTTTTCCAATTACTCTTCTGATATCTCTTGTGGCATATTTTCATATAAAGGTATTATAAAGTTTAAATTTGAATCAACAGTATTGGAAGCTTCATAAATGTCCTTCATATTAGAACTTTCAGAAGTTGGTGCAAGTAAATTTTGCATATACTGGTGTTCATATAGTCCTTCTTGTTTTACTACATCAAACTTTTGTAAATATAAAGTATTTTGTCCTTCATCAATATATCCTTCCTTCATATAATCTATTCCACCAATAATTGCTTTTTCTAAACTATCCCATCCTTGTTTATACGCATAATTTGCAGCGTTTTCTATTATCTCTTCTTTTGAATTTCCTATAGCATTTATATTAAAAGGATTATATACAATTGCACCATTATATTCACAACCTTTGGATAATGTAGTTCCGTCTCTTCCTTGTTCTTGTATTAATCTTGAAGCTATAAAATATGGGTCTAAATTAGAATTCTTTCCTGCTTCTATTATAGCATCAGAAATACTATTTCCTTCTAGAAAAGTACCATCTGTTATCTCTTTTAATCCTTCAGAAGTCTGAGCTCCTTCTACATAGTTTAACTCCTTAAATTGGAATATATTTTCCTCATTTAAAATATTTCTAGGATCCATCTTATATTCTATTGCCTTATCAGATGCACATAGCCATGTTCCATTATCAAATCTTTTATCTTTATCTATTTCACATCTCCAATCATCTGGATAATCATTTGAGTCTGGAATTAAATTTAAAGGATATATCCTTGTATCAGAATGCCCTTCATTTTCTATAACTTCGTTCCAATCTAATTTAGTATAAAATAATGTAAAAGTCCAATTAGGATGTTTATCTAATAATTCATCTATCAATTTCTTATAGCCCGGATATTTAGTTTCACTTAGATTTTCTCCATCATATATTACATATTTTTGTCTTCTTGCCTCTTCAACTATCATTTGAACCCCTATTGATATTATTATTAGAACTACTACTGCTATTATAAAATTCCTTACTTTTTTAGGATTTTCTCTGCATACTTTAATGGCTTTTCTTATTAAATTATTTTCTCTATTTTTATTACTATAATTATAACTTCTCATAATCTTTATTATAACATAAATTTTTTTCTTTAAAACTTTTTTAGATTTTTTTCATGTAAAATTTACAAAAGCAATTTTAGAACAAAAATAAACCTGTATATAAGAGCTAATCTTATATACAGGTAATTTATTACTCGATTGGAATATATTTCTTTTCTGGAATTTCTTTTTTGTCTTCTTTTTTAGGAATTTCAAGTCTTAAAGTTCCATTTACAAATTTAGCTTTGATGTCTTCTTCTTTTACATTGTCTCCAACATAGAAGCTTCTAGAACATTCTCCAGTATATCTTTCTTTACGTACATATTTTCCTTTTTCACTATCATCTTCTGCTTTATCTACTTTTGCATGAATTGTTAAATATCCATCTTGTATTTCAATTTTTATTCCGTCTTTTTCATATCCTGGTAAGTCTACATCAATTAAGTATTTATCTTTTTTCTCCTTTATGTCTGTTTTCATTAATTTGCTTTCACCTTCTGTGAAAAATGGATCTCTAAACATTTCATCCCATAAATCAAAATCATGTCTTCTTGGTATCATCATCATAATAATCAACTCCTTTTTAATTTTTATGTGTTGACACCCTTTTAGGTAGCACATATTTTTTGATTTGAATAAAAGTACTTTTATTTTTTATCTTTTCCTTTTTACAGTTATATTATACATCTAATTTTAGCAATGTCAAGTATAGAGTGCTAAAATTCACAAAATGTTCACATTTCTTTAAAAAGTATTGATATTAGTTAGATACTAAATATACTTATATTATTTTTAAATTTAAAATTATATTATATTCCGAAGTCCACATCATAAAGTCGCTCCAACAATAGAGTAATAATAAAAGCTTAGTTAAAGTTTAACACTTTACATTACTACTTCTTCACCATTAGTAGCAACATTTAAATATACCATATATTATTTCACTAATAATTTTCGAAATACTTAATTTTTATAATTTCTAATCGCTTTTTCAAGCTCTATTTCCGCCTTTTTTACAAAAAAATTACTTGTATCTATTGGTAGGTTTAATTCTAATAATTTTCTTTTTAACTCTTCTATTGTGCTTAAATCTTCTTCCTTTGTTTCTACTTCTATTAAGTTGTCTCCATTTTTTACATTTTTTAATACTAAACATAAACCATCTTTGCTATAAGCAGTATCATCTTCTGCAATTTCCATAATTTCTTTATAACCAATAGCTTTTAAAAATCTTTTGCCATCTTCAATATTAAAAATATCACATTCTACCTTCTCTTGTGATAATATATTTCCCTTTTCATCCATTTCTTTCTTTTTAAAAACTAATACTTTACATCTTCCTACGTCTCTTACTATTACAGATTTTTCTAATATTTGTCTTGTAGTCATTTTATTGATTTCAATATCTTTTGGCACAAAATAGCTATCTTCTAATGAAAATTTATCACTAATTTTAAAACCTTTATTTTTTAATATTTCTATAACTTTGTTAAAACCACCATTTACTTTAACAGTTATTTCATTATTTTTCTCAACTCCCATTTTTTCTCCTTTTATATTTCTTACTCATATTTATAATATAATAACTATTATAAAATATCAATTCTTTTAAAAAATAAAAACCTTCTAGTTTCCTAGAAGATTTATACAATTATTTTTCACTATTTATTACTGAATAGAAATAATATCCTCCTGTTATATTTTTAACTTCAAATCCATTTTGTGTTAGAATTCTACAAGCAATATAGCTTCTAAGACCTGTACGGCAATAAACTAAATATTTTTTAGATTTATCTAACTCATCTAATCTGTTTCTTAAATCATCTAAAGGAATATGAATAGCACATTCATATGCACCTCTTTCATATTCTTCATCTGTTCTAACATCTAAAACACTGTATTCCTCTTTATTTTTTAACTCTTTTACATCTTCCCAAGTAACTGTATCAACTAGTCCCTCTATTTCATTTACTATGCTATTTCCTAAAATATTTACTGGACTTTTTGCTGATGAAAATGGTGGTGCATAGCATAATTCCAATTTTTCTAAGTCATATGCTGTCATATTCATTTTTATAGCACTTGCTAAAATATCACAAGCTTTATCTACTCCTTCTTTTCCCCAAACTTGTACACCTAGAATTCTACCATTTGTTTCACTATATAATGCTTTTATAGTAATAAGTCTAGCACCTGGATAATATCCTGCATGTGAATTTGGAGAAACTATAATAGTTTCATATTTTATGCCTTGTGCTTTACAAATTTTTTCATTTACCCCTGCCATCGCTAAATCATAATCAAAAATTTTTAATATGCTACTTCCAATAGCTCCTTCATAAGTTGTAGTTTTTCCTACTATATTATTTGCAACAACCCTTGCTTGTCTATTTGCAGGTCCTGCTAAAGGTGTATACATACTACTTTCTGTAATAGAATTATTAACCATTATGGCATCTCCCAAAGCATATATATCTTTATTACTTGTTTGCATATATTCATTTACTAAAATTCCTTTATCTCCTACCTTTAGTCCAGCATCTAAAGCAAGTTCCGTTTCAGCTTTTACTCCAATACACAAAATAACAAAATCAGATTCTATCTTTCCATTTTCTAAACTTATTTCTAATTTATCATTTTCTACTATCTTATTTACACCATTATTTAATATAAGATTTATTTTCTTTTTCTTTAATTCTCTATGTACAAAACATGCCATATCTTCATCTAGAGGATTTATTAAATGGGGGCCTTTTTGTACTACAGTTATATTTAAATTATTATAATTACTTAAATTTTCTGCCATTTCTACACCAATATAACCTCCACCAATTATAGTTACATCTTTTACATCATTATTTTTTATATAATCTTTTATTTCTATAGAATCTTCTACTGTCCTTAATGTTTTAATTTTTTGACTTTTTAAACTTTTAAATGGGTTAATTGGTTCTGCTCCGGGTAGATAAAACTAATTTATCATAATCTTCTTCATATTCTTCATCTGTATCTAGTTTCTTTATTATTACCTTTTTTTCATCTGGTATTATTTTTTCTACTTTTTCTCTGACTCTTACATCCACATTAAATCTTTCATTGAAAGACTCAGGTGTTTGTAATAATAAATCTTTTTTATCCTTTATTACATCTCCTATATAATATGGAAGCCCACAATTTGCAAATGAGATATGATTTCCTTTATCTATCATTATAATTTTAGCTTTTTCATCTAATCTTCTAAGTCTAGCAGCTGTGGTTGCTCCCCCTGCTACTCCTCCTACAATTATAACTTTCATCTCTTCCTCCTAAAATATAAAATAAATTAGTCTAGAAAAAATTCTAAACTAACTTACAAAAAATATTTTATTTAATCATGTCTAAAATTTCTGATTTATCAATTACACCAACTGAACGATTAACTTCATTTCCATTTTTAATAACAACTAATGTTGGTATTGACATTACTTGATATTTAATAGCTGTATCTTGTGACTCATCTACATTTACCTTTACTACTTTAATATCATCATTTTCTTGTGCTACTTCATCTACTGTTGGTGATAACATTTTACATGGTCCACACCAATCTGCATAAAAATCTACCAATACTGGTATATTACTTTTTAATACTTCTTGTTCAAAAGTATTATCATTTACTTTTAAAACTTCCATACTTTCCTCCTCCTCATTTTCATTTATTATATTTGATTGCTCTTTCCCTTGTAGATATTCTAATCCTTTTCTATTAATAAATATACTAGCTGCAACAATAACCACTACAAGTAAAGCAAAAATTATAAGCCCATATTACTTTTTTCTTCATATAATCTCCTTTTAAAAGAATATCATATAGATTCCCATAATTATTAAAATTATACCTGAAATCTTTTTTATTATATCATAACGTTTTTTAACAAAGTCAAAAACTTCTTTTAGCTTTTCTAATAATGCTGCTGATATTGTGAACTACCAACCACCTAAAGGTAGTTGGCTTCGAGGATGAAATTCTTTCATCCGTTTAAGAAGTTTGGTATTTAAGTTTCCACCTATTTTTAGGCAACCCTTATTCTTACAGGCGTGTCCACTTCGCCCCTACTGTATAGTCTCTCAAGAGACACAACGCTACTTTTTCTTAATATATTTAATGCTCCATTTACATCACTATTTATTAATCTTCCTTTAGAACTTTTATACATTCCTCTATATATTCTTTTTCCACTAAACTTATATGCTATTTTATTATCTTCATCATATATTGGCATTTCATCTTTATCCCAGAAACTTGCTTTTGATGTATAGCTTTCTTCTTGTTTTACAAAAAGTATATTATTTAACTTAGTTAGATATTCTAGTTTAGAATACAACTTGCCAAATGGTATATTTACAAATGTTTGATTGTTTTTCTTTCCTATTTTACTTTCTCTTTGAAATTTCTCATTATATCCTACAACAAGTGTTCCTATATCATTTGTAATACAATAATCTATTAATTTTCTTGCTGCTTTACTTATATAATCATTTATTCTATTATTTCTTTTTCGTGTTATTATTTTCTGTTTTTTTGTTGTTTTCTTATTACTTATTCCTTGTTTATCTTTTATTTTTTGTAATCTTCCATTTTCTTTGTTATACCATTGATTTATTGACTTTACTTTCTTTCCATCTATTATGAAACTTTTTCCTTTATTTGTTACTGCTGTTACTAGATTATTTACTCCTAAATCTATTGCTAGTACATTTTGGGTATTTAATTTTCTTTGAATTATTTCTACTTCATATATATATTGTATTTCAAAGAACCTAGCTTTTCCTTTTGGTATTATTCGTATTTCTTTTATTTTCTTATCTAGTAATATTGGGGGAATTTTTATTTCTATTTGTTTATGATTTTTCTTATAACTATTTGAAAATGGTATTATTAATTTATTTCCATTTAGTCTTACAAAACCTATTATTAAACTTGTATATCCGTCTTTTGAAAGATAATGTGGTAACCTACAATCTTTTATATTATATTTTCCTTCTTTTGATAATTTTAGTAATGAAAAAAATGATTTAAAACTTCCATCTACTTCTTTTATTATTTGCTGTGCCATATTTGAATTAAGTAATTTATAATTTTCTGACGTTTTAAGTAATTCATAATTTTTTGAATAGTTTAAATATTTTCCTTCAGCAAAATAGTATTGTCTTATATTGTATATTGCTTGATTAGTTAGATTTTTTGCTATATGACAAAGTTCTTTTATTATTTTATATTCTGCTTTAGACAGATGTTTTACTTGTTGTTTTACAGTTAAATACATATTTTTCACCTCCTCTAAATTTCTAGAATTTCTTTAGAAGTTTATTATATCAAAATCTAATATTTTTATCAAGCAATTTAATTTTACAATCTAAAATTTGTTCGCTTATATCCCACCTCCCAAAAGTGAAGTGGGTTTTACGCTCCCTTCTTATAAATTGGTATCATTGGAAGTACACATGGTGAAATAAAACTTGCTAAACCTTCTATAAAAGTAAAAACAAACTCCATTATAAAACTTTCCTTTACATACTTTTTAAAATATCACAAATAGCCTCTATTGCATTTTCTTTATTATCCTCATTTTGATTGTTAACTCTTTGCTCTTTTTCTTCTTCTGTTAGATCAGTAAAATACTTATTGAACTCAGGAATTATACTTATCGAATCTAATGGATAACCAGGATGTCTCTTTTTAGATTCTTTATCTACCAAATAAAATTTATTTTTAGAAAAACTATATGTTTTAGTTTCTTTTCCATTATATATTGCTATTCCGTTTACCCATTTAGCTGTAAGTTTTCCTCCATATTCTTTTGCTAAATTTTTATAATAGCTAATCATTTCTTCATCTGTAAGAGTTTTTCCATTTACTCTTCTTACATGCGTTCCTGGTTGTTTACTTTCTGGTATATTTTCAAAAAATAAATTTGTATCAATTCCTATTGTTATCTTTTTAGCTATTTTACCATAAGTCTCCGCTTTTATACAAGCATTTTCTACTGCTGTTTTTCCAGTTTCTTCTACATTAGCATCTACTCCTACATCTTTTAATGTTAGCACTTTTATTCCATGTTCTTCTAATTTTTCTTTATAAGATTTTATTTTTGCCGGATTTGTTGTTGCAAATAATACTTCCATTTTTCCTCCTGTTTTAAGAAAGCCTACTAAATCAAATTTAATAGGCTCTTTTTAATTATTCTTCTACTTCTGCTTTCCATAATCCATGTTTATTACAATATGCATAAAGTGTTGCTCCTTTTATATAAGGAAATCTTACTTCTGCTGCTTGTTCTGGATATAATTTTACTGTTATTTCTTTATTTTCTTTTACTAAGCTTATCCATTCTATATAATGTTCCTTCTCCATAACATGATTTACTTTTACCAATAATTCGTCATCTACTTTTTCATATGTTGGAACATGTTTTTCTACTGCTGCATCTACTGAGTTTGGAACTAATTTTTCCATTGGCTCTCCGCAGCATATAATTCCACATCCATTACAATTGCAATCTTCAATAACTTTTACAATTGCTCCACAAGATTTACATCTTTTTATAACTAATTCATTTTTCATATTAATTTCCTCCTTTTCAATTCGCATTATATCATGCTTATTTTATTTTGCAACAGTTTTTTATCAAATTATCCTAAAGCTATATCTAAAACCATCATTAAAGCAAATCCAATTGCTAGACCAATTGTTCCAATATTTGAATGCTCACCTTCTTGTGCTTCTGGTATTAATTCATCAACAATTACATATATCATAGCACCTGCTGCAAATGCTAATAAATATGGAAGTATCGGTGTAACTAAGCTAGTTAACAATATTGTAATTATTCCTGCTATTGGTTCTACAACTCCTGATAATACTCCATCTAAAAATGCCTTTCCCTTTGATTTTCCTTCTGCTTCCAATGGCATTGATATTATTGCCCCTTCAGGGAAGTTTTGAAGTGCTATTCCTATTGCAAGACTAAGTGCTGACATTATAGTCATTCCAGCTCCTCCTGTTACCGCTGCTGCCACTACCACTCCTGCTGCCATACCCTCTGGAATATTGTGTAATGTTACTGCTAAAACAAGCATTGTTTCATTTTTTAATTTAGCTTTTATTCCTTCTGGCTTTTTATTGTTTATATGTAAATGTGGTATTATTGTATCCAATAATAGTAAAAAACCTATTCCTAGTAAAAATCCAATAGCTGCTGGAAGCCATTCTATCTTTCCTTGTTCTACTGACATATCCATTGATGGTATTAATAATGACCATATAGATGCTGCCATCATTACTCCTGCTGCAAATCCTAAAAGTAACTTTTGAACTTTAGGATTTATCTTATCTTTCATAAAAAATACCATTGCTGATCCCAATGCTGTTCCCAGAAATGGAATTGCCAAGCATATCGCTATTTGCAATGTTTGGTCCATTTTTCTCCTCCCCTTTCTTATTATATATATTTCTAATTATTTTATTAATTTTTGTAATATTTATTTAAATTTTTTCATATAATATTCTTATAGTAATCACTTTTTTAACAAATTCTATTGACATTTATCTTCAATAGTAGTACAATTAATAATGTACTAAATATGAAAATATGTTTTGATATTTTGTCACGCACATAATATCACAATATATTTTTAAAGTCAAAATTTTATACCGCGGGGTGGAGCAGTTGGCAGCTCGCAGGGCTCATAACCCTGAGGTCGGTGGTTCGAGTCCATCTCCCGCAACCAAAACTATTGATATTGTAAGGTTTTATAAATTTATAACCTTACAATATTTTTTTATTTCCTGACTTTTTCCCGTCTTAGTCTCTATTTCAAAATATTTTCATAAACGATTTTGGCATTTTCGCAAAATTTGACATCTTTTTTATTTTCTTTGATGTATAATGTGTAAAATTCAAAAGAAAAAAAGAGGTGAGAACTTTGGAAAAATTAAATCTTAATATTAAGAAATGTGGTACTGTCACTGTTTCTGTTTACAAGGACATTTCTTCAAATCGTCCAATTTTTAAAGTTAAATCAGACAATGAAGACGTTTTACCAGTTTCTTATGTTATCGAAGATACTTTATATCTTTATTAATTTTAGGCTGACTTTTGTTGGTCTATTTATTTCTCCCTCTTTTTTCTATTTTTATCTTAAAAATCCATTTATAATTTCTTGTTCAGCTTCTTGCTCAGAAAGTCCTAATGTCATTAATTTTGTTATTTGTTCTCCTGCAATCTTTCCTATAGCCGCTTCATGTATAAGATTTGCATCTATATTATTTGCTATTACTTCTGGTGCTGCTGCAACAATTGCATTATCTTGGATAATCGCATCACACTCACTATGTGAGAAACATTTTGCATTTCCATATATTTTAGAAATAAAATATTGTTTTGAATTATCAGCTGCAACAGATCTTGATGTAACATGAGCACTAGAGTCATTTCCATTTAATTCTACATTAAATATTGTTTTAGCAAATTGCTCACCATGTGTCATTATTTTTTCTGTTACCACAAAGTTTGCTCCTTCTTCTAAAACACCTTTTGTTTCTCTTACAGTAGAGTCTACACCTTTAATCTGAACGCTTTCCATTTCCAAAGAACTTCCTTTTTTTAGATAAACTTCAGTTACAGGATTTAATATTCTTTTTCCTGTTCCTTCTCCTTCTCCATAGTGTTTTTCCACATATTTTACTTTTGCTCCTTCTTCCAAAAAAAATCTATGAATTCCATCATGTTGTGAGTCTTTATGATGATCATTATGAATTCCACAACCTGCTACTATAAATACATTAGCATTTTTTCCAATATAGAAATCATTATATACAACATCTGTTAAACCACTTTCTGTTATAATTACCGGAATATGAACTATTTCAAACTTAGAATTTTCCTTAACATATATATCAATTCCTGGTTTATCTGTTTTTGTTACAATGTTTACATTTTCAGTCACTTTTCTTTCTATTCCTTGTCCATTTTTTCTAATGTTATAAGCTCCTGTTTTTAATTTATCAAGTTTTGTTATTTCCCCTAAAACTCCTTCATCTACATTATTTAATAATTCATCATTTAATTTCGTTTTTTCCATTATTTTTCACCTGCTTTCTTTACCCTACAACACTTAATAGTGGGTTTTATAGTTTCTTCTAATATTTCTTTACTACTTCCTATTTGTTCTATCTTTCCTCTTTTCATAAGTATTACTTCATCTGCTATATTTAAAATTCTTTCTTGATGTGAAATTATTAAAGTAGTTCCTTTTACTAATTCTCTCATATTTTCAAAAACTTCAATTAAATTATTAAAGCTCCATAAATCAATTCCTGCTTCTGGTTCATCGAAAATTGTAAGTTCAGATTCTCTTAAAACTACTGTTGCAATTTCTATCCTTTTTAATTCTCCACCAGATAAAGAACCATTTACTTCTCTATCTACATATTCTTTAGCACAAAGCCCTACTTGTGATAAAACATCACATGCTTCTTTTCTAGTTATCTTTTTCTTAGAAGCAATCTTAAGCAAATCATAAACTGTAATTCCCTTAAATTTTACTGGTTGTTGAAATGCAAAACTAATTCCTAATTTTGCTCTTTCATTTATTTCTAAATTAGTTATATCTTCCCCATCAAATATAATTTTTCCTGAATCTGGTTTTTCTATTCCCATAATCATTTTTACTAAAGTTGATTTTCCTGAACCATTTGGTCCTGTTATTGCTATAAATTTACCTGTATCTATTTTTAAATTTATGTTGTTTAATATTTTTTTATTGTCTCTTTCAAAACAAACATCTTTTAATTCTAACATATATATCCTCCTTAAATTTTATTATTTTTTCTTAATCTATTTTTAGCGGTTATTTTAACGCATTTTCTACATTTTTCACTATTTGCATCATAGCCACAGTCTAAATCTCCTAAATTTAAAACTTCTGTAATATACTTATCAAGTTTCAAGGCAGTATCTTCAGACATAGCATGTTTCATTGCCTTTGCTTCTTCTATTGCTTGCTTTTTATCTATTTCTAATACTTCTACTAAAAACATTTCTAATATATCTTGTCTTTTTATAACACTTATTGCTAACTCTTCTCCTTTTTCCGTTAGAGAAATACTACCATAAGCTTTATAATTAACTAAACCCATTTCTTTTAGTGTATTAATTCCTTTATTTACACTTGGTTTAGTTATTTTTAATTTATTTGCAATGTCTGTTACTCTTACCTTTTCATTATTTTTTTCTAAGAGATAAATTGTTTTTAAATATTCTTCTTGGGAACCAGTTAGTTTCATATTTTCCTCCTTTTTGTTAGCTCACGCTAACATTTTACTATATATGGGTAATTTTGTCAAGAGTAAAAAAATAGTGAACGAGCCCTTTTGTCTCAAGGTATAAAAGTGATACGAAAAGACGCGTCCCCAATTTTCTCAAACCTCAATTAAATCTTTTATTTTCTCATACTTGCTATCTCCTATTCCACTTACCTCTTTTATTTCCTCAATTGTTTTGAACTTACCATTTTCATTTCTATAATTTATTATTTTATTTGCAGTTGATTCTCCTATTCCTGGTAGTGTATCTAATTCTTCTAATCCTGCTGTATTTATATTTACTTTAACATTTTTATTACTTGTTTTATTCCCTCCACTATTTTGAGTAATAGCATTATTATTACTAGAACTAGTTCCTGTATTACTACTCCTAATATAACTTGTACTTTCTCCTTGCTCATTCTCCTCTTTTGTTGGTATATATATCTTCATTCCATCCTCTAAAGGTGAAGCTAAGTTAACATCTTTCATATAGGCATTTTCAGTTACTCCTCCAGCTACTTCTATTGCATCTGCAACTCTACTATTTTGTGCTAATTCAAAAACGCCTTCTTGATTTACTGCACCAGATACATGTACTACTATTTTGGTTGTTTCGTCTGTAATTTCATTATTTTCTTCTGTAATATTTTTCTTTGCTTCATTTTCTTCTACTTCTAAATTTTGCTCTTCTGTATTAAATTCCTCATTTATTTTTGTTGCATATGTATAATAACTAATTCCAAAAGTTATAATAGAAATTATTATAATTAATACTATTTTTTGTTTTTTATTAATATATTTCATAAGACCACCCTTTCTTGATTTATTTTTTTACTATTTTTATAAAATTTTTCACTTGTCTTTCATTTGTTTTTCAAACTTTTTCTATTGAAAATTTTGTCGAAATATTGTATATTATTAAATTGTAGGGGAATAAGGAGAATAAAAAATGAAAATTAAAAAGCTTTTTATAGTTTTAACTTTTATATTTTTAATAATTTTTTCAAATACATATATTTTTGTAAGTAATGCCGCCGAAGCTCCTTCTATTGATACTGGTAGTGTATACTTAATGGATAATAGAACAACTAGACCTCTTTATACTAAAAATGAAAATACTAAAATGTATCCTGCAAGTACTACTAAGATTATGACAGCTATTCTTACTCTTGAGAACTGTGATTTGGACGAGGTAGTTACAGCAAATTATGATGCACTTTCAAATATTCCACAAGGTTACACTGTTGCTGATATTCAAGTTGGAGAACAATTAACTGTTGAACAATTATTAGAACTTCTACTTGTGCATTCTGCAAATGATGCAGCAAATGTTTTAGCAGAATATATTGGAGGCTCTATAGAGAGTTTTGTTAGTATGATGAATACTAAATTAAATGAGTTAGGATTAAACGATACTCATTTTACTAATGCATATGGCTTGCATGATGATAATCATTACACAACAGCTAAAGACATGGCTTTTCTTATGAAATATTGCTTACAAAATGAAACTTTTAGGAAAATAAGCGGCCAGGCTTCTTGTGCAATACCTGCAACTAATATGTGGGGACCTAGGAAATATGATTCTACAAACCTACTTTTAATTGCAGGAAACGAGTATTATTACCAATATGTATTTTCAGGTAAAACTGGTTTTACATCTCAAGCCCAACATTGCTTAGTTACAGCTGCCTATAATAATGATTTAGAACTAATTTGTGTTGTTCTTGGTAATGATGATAGATTTAATGTTACACGTTCGCTTTATGAATATGCATTTTCTAATTATGAACTAAAAAATATTATTAATGAAAATGATGTTGTTACAAACATAACTGTAGAAAATGCTTCTAATGATACTAAAAGTTTAGATTTATTGATTTCTGAAACAATACCTGCATTAGTAGAAAAAAATGCTGATACTAAATTAAATCCTATAATTGATTTAAATGATAATATTTCAGCGCCAATATTTAAAGGAGATGTTTTAGGAAAAGTAACATATTCAATAAATGGCGTAAATTATACAACTAACTTAATTGCATCACATGATGTTGAAGAATCAAATGTTCTTACTTACCTTATATTAGGTCTTATAATTATAATTTTTATATTTATAATTTGGATAATAATATTTTTTAAGAAAAAAAAATTAAACTTTTAGAAGATAATTTTTAGAAAATAAAATATGAAAAAATAATATAAATAAAGTTTTTACAAAGATAAGTTATCTGAAATAAGATAACTTATCTTTATTTTTTAAGTATAGTCTCTTCCTAAAATAATTGTTACATCAACTTTACTAGAACTAGATTGACTGTCTTCTAATATTCCTACATCTAACGTTTGTTCAATTCCTTCTAAAACAGCATCTCCTATATTTTTCTTATTCATGATTACTGTTTTTGCTGTTGTATTTGTAGTTCCTGTTCTAGTTACATTATATCCTGCTTTTTTTAAGCTATTTACTGCTCGTTGTAAATTACTGCTTGTTCCTGTTCCATTTATTACTTCTAATTTCACTTCTGATTTACTTTTTGTTGAAACTGTACTTGATGTTGTATTTGTACTGTTTGTTGTATTAGTTGTAGTGTTTTCTCCATCTACTTCTTCTTGAGCCTTATCCCTATCATAGAATAATTCTTGTACTAATTCTGCTGTTTCTTCTTTATCATATATAAATACCCATGTTCCTGCATCATTTTTGTTTGAACTTTCTCCAGGTAATGTTGCTGTAAGTAAATTATCTGTATTAAACTCTACAGCATATGGTATATAATCTTTTATTGCATTAAAGTCTACATTTGTTATTACATTTTCTTCAGCTACATCTAAAATTTCACCTAATTTGAATATGTTTTCTACTTTTGCTGTTTGTTTTATTACCGCCATTATAAATTCTCTTTGCGTTCTCATTCTTCCCAAATCATTATCGCCATATTCTTCTGGATATGATGTACCATCATTATTATGTCTAAAACGTACTAGTTGCTCTGCCTTATCCCCATCTAATTCTTGTTCTCCTGCTTTTAAGTGGATGTGTAAATCTTGTGATGGATCATCATAATCCATATCTATTGGAACATTAAATGTTACTCCGCCTATTGCATCAACTAATTTTATAAATCCTTCTGTTTTTACTATTACATAATATTGTAAGTTTAATCCTGTTATATCATTTACTGCATCTAGAACATCTTGAGGATCTTGTTTTCTACTATATATTGAGTTAATCTTCTGATATGCTGTTGCTTTTGCTGGATTAGTTCCTGTATACGTATCTCTTGGAATAGATAATAGTGTTGCTTTTTGTGTATTTGGATTATATGATGCTACCATTATTGTATCTGTAAGAAGTGCTCCTTCTTCATCAGTACTTATTCCTAATACAAGACACTTAAATTCTTCGAGATTCTTTTTGGTGTTTTCATCATGGCCTACTGCTGTTGCAAGTACTCCAGACAATCCTCCTCCATTTTTGTATACCTTATATGCAAAGACTCCTCCTGCTACTAACAATAATAGTAGAATTATTAATAAAACTTTTTTCCATATCTTTTTCTTCTTTTTATTTGGTTTTTGTTTTGTATTTACTTTTGTTTTTACTTCTTTCTTTGATTTCCCCTTTTTATTTTCTCTTTTGTTTTTATTATTTTCTTTCAAAATACTCAACTCCTAAAAAATTCCATGATAAAAGTATAGCAAAATTTATCACATAATGCAACAAATACAGACATTTTTTTAGAAAAATATATTTAGAATATTATATTCCATCATGGCTTTTGCTAAATAAGTTTCATTTAACACTTCGCTTAAAGCTCCTTGTGGATTTAATGTAATTACCAAATTAATTACTAATAATATAACATATGTTATTAATAATCCTCGTAATAATCCATAAATTATTCCACCTGCTTTATTTGCTTGTTTTAAAATTGGTAATTTTGCTATCCAATTTGCTATCGCTGTTATAAATACTAAAGCAATTCTAAGTATTATAAATAATAATATTATTGTTATTCCATATATTATATTAATTGCTAAACTTTTTGCTGTTTCTTCTACAGCTCCATTTTTAGCATTCTCAATTAAGCTGTTTGTTATTCCATCTGTTTCTTCATTTCCTACAACCTTTTCTAATTTTGTTTCTATTGTTCCTTGTAGGCTTTCATCTATTTGTGTATTATTTATTATTAAATTTCCTATTGGTCTATATAATATAAATGAAATAAGTATAGCTACAATAAATGCAACTAAATGTATTCCTAATGCTACTAACCCTTTTTTATATCCTAAGAACACTGACAATAATATAAATAAAACGATTATGCCATCTATTATAATTCCCATAAAATCTTTCTCCTATAAATTTATAATTTCTATTTTATCTCTATAGATAATTCCAGCAATGCTATCTGAAACAACAATACTTGTTATTTCTTGGTTTGCTATATATCTTTTAACAAGCCAACCTCCTGTATTTATAAATTCTATTTCTGTTCCTAAATTTAATGCAATTATATTTCCGTAAGTATAAATTTCTTTTGCTACATAATTTACTGTATATTGTTTTGTTTCTTTACTATTTATATCTACAATATTTACAACTGAATCTGCTGTAAATAGTCCTGATGATTTTTCCTCTATATAGCACATATTACTTTCTAAATCTACTGATTGAAATGTTATTTGCTTTGTATTATCTACTAGCGCATTTTCCTGGTCATTTTCTATTTCTGTTACTGAGTCTGTATACATACAAACCAATTTATTTCTATCTTGGTATTTTACATTTGTTATTAATTTTCCGGCTTCACTTGTATATGTTTTTTCCGTTGAATTTGTAGGGTCATCTTCTGCTTTATCTATTGAAATTATTCTTATATATGACTGCACCATTGTTCCTGATGTATCTACTTCTGCAATTGCTAGATATTTATTATCATTTGATATACTTACATCAACTGCTCTTGTATTTGCTAGAAAAGTTGTAAACATTTCTTTTCCATCTGGATTATACATCTTTATTACTGTTTTATAACTTGTTCCAGTAATTAATACTGCTACATATCCATTTTTATTTACATATACTTGTGATATATTTCCATCTACTTCTGCTTGCCATGAAATACTTTTATCTGTTATTAAATAAAATTTTTGACCACCATTTTCTGCTATGGCTAGAAATCTATTTGCTGAACTAAATATCGGACTAGATATTTGGACATCTAATTCCTCCTCTTCATTTCCAGTATTTCCATAAATGGTAAATTTAGTTTGATTTAATACTCCTATGTATCTATTAAATGCATATACATTTCCGACTCTGCTCTTCGTTTAATTCTATTGTTGCTGCTGTATCTTGTTCTACTTCTTTTCTAAATATATTTTTGTCCATCCACTCACGAACCATTTCATTAGATAAATACAAGCCCACAACTACTATTACAGCTACAACAAGGATAACAACTATTATCGTTATAGCTATTTTTTTCTTATTTACTTTTTTTACTCCTTCTATATCTTCTTTCCATATATCCTTCATAGAATTTCTCCTTTGTTTTGGTGTTTTCATTTTACTATAAAACACAATAAAAAGCAAGAAGTTTCTTGCTTTCTAATATTACAAAATTCTTAATTTTTTATAAATACTCTACAGGTATATAATTATTATTCTTATCTATGGGGAAAATATCCTGTTTCATACATATTACTCCACCATTTCCTACTTGCATGCCAAATTTATTAACTACTTCAAAATTCTTTATTGCATCATCTTTAGGGTTAGCACTTTTCTTTATCTCAATTGGATAAACTACATTATCATATAAAATTAATAAATCTATTTCTTTTCCATTATTGTCTCTATAATAGTATAAATGTTTTCTTGGATCTTCTCCATTATTAGAAAATGATTTTAACATTTCTGTAGCTACATATATTTCAAATATAGCTCCATTATATGCACTTTTTTCCAATGTTAGACTGTCTAAATATCCGCTAAATAGCAATTAAACCCTGTATCTGTCATATTTAATTCTTGTGCTGTTCTTACTGCTACATTTCCAATAATTTTATAGAATTTTATTTCATCTTGTACATTTATTAGTTTTCTTATATCCCTTTCTATATATGTCCTTATATAACTATCAAAGAATTTTGCTCTATCCATCTCTTTATTAATAAAAATCTCTGGATATCCTCCATTTAAGATTTTTTCAAATAATTTAGATGTTTTTATCACTTCTTACTTTTAATTTATATACTCATATGCAATTCTTTTCATTCCTTCTATTAGGTCTTCTAAATTGCTATCTAAGTTTTCTATATACTCTTTCTTTGTTACTTTATCTATCCCTACTGCTTTATTTCCAGCTATTCTTATAGCACTTAGTTTTAAATTTTCTTTATTTAATGCATACATTACAGTATCTACTTTGTCGTACTTATTTGCTGTGTTACTTATTTTAATAATTTCATTTGACATTTTCTTTACCCCTTTAGGAGTTATCTATGTTTCAATTATTAAAGTAAATTTTCATTAGCCCCTTTTCTCCACATGCATTACTCTGCTTATACGTAACGGCTGAGCTAATCCGACTGGCTATACTACTTTTGTATCGGCCCTCTTTATACATCAATCTTTTCAATTAACCCTCCATTTCGGGGCTCTACAGTTTCACACTTTCGTATTACGGCTCTCATGCTCCCTTATCTACACTTACTCCTAATGTTAGCACTTCGGAGCCAAGGCTAGGTACTCGCTGCCCTCTAGACTTTACCAGACAGGTTTTCCTGTTATATGATATTAGCTTAAATCCGCCAAAAGTAGCAATAGACACTTCAAAAGAAGTGTCTATTACTTATTCTCTGGTTATGAAATTTTGCTCGTGCATCGAGCGCTCGCAAAATTTTACTTGACGTACAAAGTGAGACGGGCTGAGTTGTATCTGCTAGTATTGCCCGGATTGTCGTTGATGCGAAAGCCAGGAGCATAGCTATAGCTAGAATAGCCTCCACGAGAAACTCGAGAGGTCGTGAAGTAAGCCTCTAATGTCCAATCATGATGACAACCATATAGGTCATATATATTCTTTAATACATCATTAGCATTGCCTCCTGTTACTGTTGTTGTATTTCTTGTACCTGTTGCGGTTACATTTATTCCCTGTTTTACCATCCAATTCATCATTGCATCATATTGACTTTCCCACATCATACTACTTACTACTGCTTTATCACTATCTTCTGGTACATATTCTTTACACTTACTATATAAGCCATACCATCTATAAGTATTTGAATTACTTCCATCTGCCGTTGTAACTCCTGTATTTGTACTTGCATTCTTACTTACAGGTGTTGTTCCTTCTAAACCTAATTCGTATCTTGCTACATAGAATCCATGATATTTACTTACACTTTCTATCATTTTGTTATAATCTTGCTGTAAACGAGCCTTTGTAAATAATCCATTATTATAACTTGTATCATCATCATCAGTACTTACTATATCAGGTTCGTGCTCAACGTTTGTACTTGTTGTACATCCACTTATTACTGTTGATGTTGGTGGATTAGAATCTGCAAAATCATATAACAATCCTTTATAATCATTTCCACTCTTTATCGCCATTGCTTTATTTGTTGTTCCTTCTGACTCTGAACT
Source organism: uncultured Clostridia bacterium (assembly GCA_944387535.1). Taxonomy (GTDB): domain Bacteria; phylum Bacillota; class Clostridia; order TANB77; family CAG-508; genus CAG-269. The sequence goes on from CALXFI010000022.1 coordinate 24,282, forward strand.
TGCCACTGCTGTTTCTACTGGTATCCATACAAACTGACTTCCATTTCTATCTTCTATTACTAGTCCATTATTTACATTTTCTTCTGTTGGTGCATTGCTTCCATCTCCCCAACTTGATGTTTCTGTATCTACTGGCTTATATCCTTCTGGTATTGTTGGGTTCATTGCCGTTCCTTCTTCTCCATTTATTGTACTAGTTTCTTTAAATGTGTTATCCTGATATCCGGACACTTTTTTAAAAAGAAGTTCTTAGACATATTACTTGCCTAAAAACTTCTTTTTCTTATTTTTGA
>CALXFI010000023.1 GCA_944387535.1 uncultured Clostridia bacterium
AAATTCTGCTTCATCTGATAATACTAAAAATCCATGTGCAAATCCTCTTGGTATCATAAACATTTTTTTATTTTCTTCTGAAAGTCTAACTCCTTCCCATTTTCCATATGTTTTGCTTCCTGGTCTTAAGTCTACTGCTACGTCAAAAACTTCGCCTTTTATTACTCTTACTAATTTGGCTTGTGAGTTTTCTTTTTGGAAATGTAATCCTCTTAGTACTCCTTTTTTTGATTTTGATTGGTTATCTTGTACAAAGTCATAATGTAATCCTAATTCTTCAAAATCTTCTTTACTATATGTCTCCATAAAATATCCTCTGTTATCACCAAAGACAGTTGGTTCTATTACATATACTCCTTCAATTGAAGTTTCTATTTTTTTAAATTTTCCCATATTTCTTCATTCCTTTCCTATAAGAATATATCATTACTACAAAAAAAAATCAAGATTTAACCTAATTTTTTTGTTAATATTCATAAGCTTAGCTTTTATTTAATTAATTCCATGATAATAATTCTTAATAACAAAACAGCACTCTCTTAACTATTTCAAAAGAGTGCTTAATTTTTTAATATTTTAATAATTCTATTAAACTTTCAAAGATTTCATCTTGTGTTAGTTCTTTATCTACATTTTCTGTTACAAAGATAATTCTGTCATTTTCATTTTCAAAATATTCATAAGTTTGGCTACCATCTAAATCTTCAAATGGATTTCTTACAATTTCTCCTGTTACTGGATCTACCATATAACATATTCCAGATATTGAAAGTATATTTAATCCATCAGAATTGATTATATTTTCTAAATCTTTATCCATATTAGTTTCATTCTCACTCTTATTTACTTGTAAGAATCCACTATCATTTACTGAGTATTCATTATTTAACAACTTTGTATCATTTAAATAATTTACAAAAGTTTCTCTTGCATCTTCATCTATCCATACTCCACTACCTTGTGGATAATTTTCTTCATAAATAGTATCTATTTCTGAAAATGAAGGAATATCATTTTTTATCATTCCTGCAAAAGCAACTTTGTAATCTATCTCTGGTTTTACTACAACTGCTTTTCTTCCATCATACTCTGTTTGTACTTCATACAATTCATCTGGACCTGTTATTTTGTATTCTTCTTTTAATTCATCTAAAGATGGTTCTTCTTCATACATAACAGAAGTGTTTTTAAAATCATCCATTTCATTATTAGCAGTATTTTCATTTTGATTATTATCATTATTATCCCAAGTTTTAGCAATAAGGATTCCCCCTATTACTAAAACTATTATTACTATTATACTAATTAATATAATTATTTTTTTCTTTTTATCCATAATGTTATACCTCTCTTAGCATTTGTAATGTTGCATTTATATAGCTATTGCATAATCCCATACTATTTCCTTGAGCCCAACTATTAGCTTGTGGTAACTCTACTAATGTTGCCTTTGCTCCTAAATTTTGTCTTGCCCAAGATACTAAATATTGAGTTCCATATGAGTTATAATTTCTAGTATCGCAACTTGGGAAATAATTTTTATAATACTGTGCAATTTGTGAATTTCCTATTAACTGATCTTCCCAACCGTGTAAGTCAACAACTACTGTTTGTCCTGATGTAGATTTATGTGACAACATAAAATCTCTTAAATATGCTGCTTCATATGCTTGGAACCCTGCCGTTCCATTATAATTTCTACTATCCGTATATCTTCTAAACGAACTTCCGGTCTGCCAAGATCTATTTATATCAATTCCTCTACCCACTTGACTATATAAAGTAAGTCTACCTGGGCCATTGTTTGTATATCCCATACTTCTTCCATCCGGATTTACTTCCGGGAATATATATACAGTCCATTTATCAGCTATAAAAGCATCCTGTGAATCAACTAAGTAATTATAAAATTTATTTGCTATATCTGTTAAAAATGCCCCATCTGCATACCAAGAATCTTCGAATCCGTGAACACAGAATGTTGCAAAGAACACATTTGGTCCACTTCCATATCTATAATAACTAAGTTCACTAGCCCCTCCAGCTCCAACTACCGCTGCACCACTAATTCCATATGTTCCAGTTCCATATACTATTCTTTTTACAATTGTTATTGGCATACTTGCTGCTTGTAATTTTCTATTATCACTTGACCATACCTCTACATATATTGTATGAGCACCTAGAGATTGATTTGAAAAATCAAAATTTACAGAAAATCCAGGTTTTGGATTAGTTATATCTCCTCCATATCCTTTTATACTATTTAGTACATCAGTTCTATCAACTCTTGATACATTTCCGATTTCAGTTCCATCGAAGAAAACTTTTACACTTGTATTTGGAACTGTAGACATTACCCATCCTTTTATTGTTCCATTTTCATTATAAACTGAACCAGATGTATCAATAAAAGCCCAAACTTTTTCTGTGTATGTTTTCTCTACTATTTTAATCTGTATTGCTTCTAATCTTTTATCACTAGAAACTGTTCCTGCATATTCACCATCAGTACACCAATCTTGCCAACCAACATCTTGCACATAAGCTCTATATTGGACAGAATACTTTTCTGTGTTTTCTAATTTTATTCTTATAGCTTCTATGCTTAATGATTGTCCTACTGTTCCTGCTATTTCTCCTTCATTTTTCCAAGCTTGCCATCCTTGTCTTTGCACGTGGGCTTGATATTTTAACTCTACTCCTTCTGGTAAATTTGCTACATCTATTTTTAATGTTTCTAATCTTTTAGCTCTGCCTGTTGTTCCCGCAGTTTCTCCATCTTTTACCCAAGCTTGCCAACCTATATCTTGTACTTGTGACTGGTATTTTATAACTAATTTTTCTTTATCTAGTTTTAAATTACTTTCTGTTGTTGTTATAACATTCCCTTGGCTGTCTAATAATCTTAATTCTAAATTATATGTACCTGTTAATAAATTTCCCGGATCTATTTTTATATTAAATCTTGGATTAGTATTATTTGTTTCTACTCCATATCCTTTTACGCTAGTTACTAAATTACTATCAGCACTGTATGTAATTTCAGAATCTACTTTTTCTCCATTTAAATATGCTTCAATACTCGTGTTTGGAACATTTGCCATTTTCCAACCACTTATTTCAATTCCATCTGAGTCAAATGTTGTATTTATTAAATCTGTATCTATATTTATTTTTCCCTTTATTTGCTTTTCTACTATTCTAATTTGTATTGCTTCTATTCTTCTCTCTTTTCCTGTGGTTCCTGCCATTTCTCCATCTTCGCACCACGCTTGCCAACCTTCTTCTTGTACGTGTACTCTATATTGGATAGAATATTTGTCTGCATTTAATAATTTTATTCTTAATGCCTCTATTCTTCTTTCTTTTCCTTCCGTTCCTGCTATTTCTCCTTCATTTTTCCAGCCTTGCCAACCTTCTTCTTGTACGTGTCCCTGATATTGAATCTTTACTCCTTCAGGTAAATTTACTCCTTCTATTTTTATTGCCTCTATTCTTTTTGCCTTACCTGTTGTTCCAGAAATTTCTTCATTTTCTTTAACTTCTTGCCAGCCTATGTCCTGTATATGTGACTGGTATTTTACTATTAATGTATCTTTATCTAATTTAAAACTACTTTCTTTAGTTGCTATAACACTTCCTTGATTATTTACTAATCTTAATTCTAGATTATATGTACCTGTTACTAAATTTGATGGATTTATTTTTATATTAAATCTTGGATTAGGATTATTTGTTTCTACTCCATATCCTTTTACACTAGTTACTAAATTGCTATCAGCACTATATGTAATCTCAGAATCTACTTTTTCTCCATTTAAATATGTTTCAATACTTGTATTTGGAACATTTGCCATTTTCCAACCACTAAATTCTATTCCATCTGAATAAAATGTTGTATTTGATAAATCTGTATCTAAATTAATTATCCCTTTAATTTGCTTTTCTACTATTCTAATTTGTATTGCTTCTACTCTTTTTCCTTCACCTACTGTTCCTGCTATTTCTCCATCTTCACACCAATCTTGCCATCCTATATCTTGTACGTGTAATCTATATTGCACAGAATATTTATCAGTATTTTCTAGTTTTATTCTTAACGCCTCTATTCTTCTTTGTTTTCCTTCTGTACCTGCTATTTCTCCTTCATTTTTCCAGCCTTGCCAACCTATATTTTGGACGTGTGCTTGATATTGAAGTTTTACTCCTTCTGGTAAATTCACTCCTTCTATTTTTAATGCCTCTACTCTTTTTGCCTGACCTTCTGTTCCAGAAGTTTCACCATCTTTTTTAACTCCTTGCCATCCTATATCTTGTACGTGTGCTTGATACTCAACACTTATTGCATTTGTATTATCTACTTGCGTTTCTCCATCTAACGCATAACTGATTTTAAAACTTAATAATATTAAACTAATTAATACTATTAAAATAACAATACTTTTTACAATCTTTTTCATTACTTTCCCCTTTCTTCATACAAAACAATTTATTAAAATATTATATTATTTCTATTCTTCTCCAAATCTGTTTTCTGCTAAATCTTTTAGGTATACTCCATAATCTGTTTTCATATATTTTTTAGACAATTCTAGTAGTTCTTCGCTTGTTATCCATTTATTTTTATAAGCAATTTCTTCTGGGCAACATACTTGCATTCCTTGTCTCTTTTCTATTGTTTGAACAAAACTTGCTGTTTCAATTAAAGCATCGTGTGTTCCTGTATCAAACCAAGTCATACCTCTTCCTAATTTTTCTACTGTTAATTTTCCCATTTTCATATATTCTTCGTTTACAGATGTTATTTCTAGTTCTCCTCTTGCTGATGGTTTAATTGTTTTTGCAATTTTAACGACATCATTTGTATAGAAATATAATCCTGGTACTGCATAGTTTGATTTTGGCACTTCTGGTTTTTCTACTATTGATACTGCTTTTCCTTGACTATCTATTTCTACAACACCATATCTTCTAGGGTCTTTTACATAATATCCAAATATTGTTGATTCATTTTCTCTTTCATTTGCTCTTCTTAATATTTCTGGTAAGTGAGATCCATAGAACATATTATCTCCTAAAATCATTACAACATTATCATCACCAATAAAATCTTCACCTATAATAAATGCTTCTGCTAGTCCATTTGGTTTTTCTTGAACTTTATATTGGAAACTCATTCCCCATTGTGAACCATCTCCTAATAATTCTCTAAATGTTACTATGTCTCTTGGTGTTGAGATAATTAATACTTCTTTAACTCCAGCTTCCATTAATACTGATATTGGATAATATATCATTGGCTTATCATATACTGGCATAATTTGTTTTGATATTGCTATTGTTAGCGGATATAATCTTGTTCCACTTCCTCCCGCTAAAATAATTCCTTTTCTATTTTTCATTTTAAATCAATCCTTTCTTTTTCAATTATTTTTCTTATCTTATTACATTCTTCCTTCTGCTTTTAAATATCTCTTTAAAGCATCTTCCCACTCTGGTACTTCTATTCCAGCATTTTTTAACTTATCTTTTGATAATTGTGAATTCTTTGGTCTTTTAGCTTGTGTTACTTTCATCATTTCAATGTATTTTTCTGTAGATACTGGATTTACTTTACAAATAATTCCTGCATCTTCAAATATTGCTTTCGTAAAATCAAACCAAGTTGTATATCCTTCATTTGTAGCATTATAAACTCCATATGGTATTTTCTTTTCTATTGCTTCTGCTATAAAGTTTGCTAAATCTTCTGCATAAGTAGGACTTCCGTGTTGGTCGTTTACTACACTTATTTCATCTTTTGTATCTCCTAATTTTAACATTGTTCTAACAAAGTTGTTTCCATCGCCATATAACCACGCTGTTCTAAATATATAATATTTATCTGTATTTGCTTCAATTGCTTCTTCTCCCTTTAACTTTGTTATACCATAAGCTGTAACAGGTGCTTTAGGGTCATCTTCTTTATAATCCTTCTCTACATCTAAATCTCCACCAAATACATAATCAGTACTAACGTGAACTAATACACAATCATTTTCTTTTGCCGCTTTTGCCAAATTTCTTGGTCCATCAGCATTTATTTTTTCTACTATCTCTCCTGCTGTTTCTGCTTTATCAACAGCTGTATATGCTGCACAGTTAATTATGTATTCTGGTTTTACTTCTGCAACTTTTTTTAATACATCATCCTCATTTGTTATGTCTAAGTCTTCTACATCTGTACAAATAAGTTCATTTCCTTCTAATCTTTTTCTAACAGATTTTGCAAGCATTCCGTTTGCTCCTGTTACTAGTATTTTCATTTAACTTACCTCCTATATTTTTATAAAATTTATTTTTGGCTTTTATTCAAAAATACATCTATATCATAACATCTAAATGAAAAAAGTACAAGTGTTTCTTGTACTTTTCCTTACTTTTCTATATTTTATCCTTTTATATATTTAAAGTAAATTATTATTGGCATTATCGCCCATAATATTATAAATAAAATTAATATAACATTTTTCACTTTATCATTTCTTATAATAAAATCAAAAATGTTTTTTATTCCTTTTACAACAAAATACATAAAAGGTATAATCATTGGCATAATATATCTTCCTTGTGGTTGAAAATCATTAAAATATGAATAATATATACTTAATAATATTGGAATTACAATACATATTATCATTAGTACATTAAACAATATTTTTTCTTTTCTTTTTATTATTTCTTCCTTCTCTATTATTTCTTTTTGTTCTTTCTTAGCCTTTTCTATATTTTTTACCTTTTGAATTACACAACCACAAATAACACCTATTAATCCTAGTATAAAAACATATTTATATATAGCATAAACCTTTTCACTCATATATGTATCCATATATCCAAACAAGCCTATTGAACTTTTTATTGTTAAATCCACCCAATTAGTATGAAAAAACATTTCTTTTAAGGACATATTTTGATTTTTAGGAGTAGCTCTATTTGAAGGTTTAAATTGTTCTTGTGCATATTGTTCTCCATATTCTCTAGATGCTTTTAGTCCAAAAAAATCTCCATCATATATCACAAAACTTCTAATAAACCACCATCCTGCAAGTAGAAAAGCAATTAATGCTATTACAATTCCTTTTTTTAAGAATTCTTTTATATTTATTTTCTTAATATAACTACTTATAAAATATATAATAATACTACATAATATATATCCATATGCGTTATAGTAAGACAATGCACAAATTCCTATTCCTATTGCCATTAGTACACACGATTTCCAATCCCAATTTCTTTCTAATCCTATAATCCAAGAATATACTATAATTGAAATTGAAAATAATGCTAATGAGTCATTATTTAAGTATGAACCTAAATAGACTACCTGTGGCAATAATGTTACAAACACAACATATAGCCATTTATAAGCTCCACTAAATAGTTTATTTGCTATTTTTATATTCATTATTGTGTATCCTACCATACACAAAACACTCACAAATCTAGCTGCAACAACAATAGCAAATTCATTTTGTGTAAAGAACATTGTTATTCTCATAAATACTCCAGAAATCATATATGAAAGTATTGGAGTAAAAGCATAAGATATTCCCCAAATTGGATCTCTTATACTTTCTTCTCCTCCATAAGGTAATTTTAAATTATCACATATATACTTACATACATCATATTTCATCTTCTCATCTGGTGCCCTATTAAATTGAATTGTAGTAGACCAAGTAAAACACAAACCAAATATATAAATTACAAATAATACTATTGTAATTATTTTTAAATTTCTCTTAAACTTATCTGTTAGTTTCAATATTAATTCCCCTTTTATTTTTAACATTGGAAACTTTTTATTTTCTTATTTATTATTATTTGAGTTTTGTTCCTCTATTAATTTTTGTTTTTTATCATCTTTTTTTATAAAAATTATTATAATTAAGTTAATAATACCTATTACACTTAATACTATTCCTATATTCATCTTTGGTGTACTATATTTAAGTTCAATCTTGTGTTCTCCTTCTGGTACAACAACTCCAATTAATCCATAATCTGCTTTATATGTATCTACTTTATTTCCATCAATATAGGCATTCCATCCTTCTTCATTTGGAATTGCAAGTAACAATAAACCAGTTCCATCAGCTTTTACTGTTCCTGATACTAGTGTTTGTTTTTCTAAATTAAACTCGCTTACTTCTGCATTTGAATTTTCATCTATGTTTACATTATCATTTATTATAACATAATCATACAGCTTTTGAGCTTTTTCTTCATTCGTAAGATTCATATATTCGTCTTCGTTTATAGTCTTATTATACCATTTTGCTATAGAATTAGTAGTTGTATTTCTATAAATATATACTTCTCCTATTTTGTTAATTTGTTCTATTCCTTCAATATCAATAGGTTCTTTAGATAATATATATTTAGAATTTGTTAAATATAATGCTTGTAAATCCGCTTCATTGGTTAAAGAAAATGCTTTATAATGATTTGCTATATTTGAATTTGGATATATATTATCAAAAAATGCATTTATATCCGGGTTTATAGTACTATTATACCAATTAACACTTGAGTTTTGCTCTATAAAAGAGTCTCCTAATGTTGTAAAGTTAATATAATTTTTTTCTATTCTATAAAATGATTTATCATTTTCTTTTATCCAACTCATCGCTTCTCCAGTATCGTTTTCTAATCCTGATTCATTCCATTTAAGCGGGAAACTATCTGAATTCATTATTTTTCTATATTTTGTTGTTACACTATTATCATAACACGTAGTAATTATTACAATAGCTAAAAATAAAATTTTAAATATGTTTGAATATTTATTCTTTTTATTAATAAATAACAAAGTAATAAATCCTACTATTAAAAATACTAATATTGTATAAACTATTTGGTTATTTGCATCTACTAAAGTGTTAACAGAATATTTCCAAACAATAAAGCTTAAAATTGCACTTATTATTAATCCAAAAATATTTATTTTATTTTTTATTATTACTTTTTCCCAAACACTTCCTACTATTAAAGCTAAAAATGGCATTAAAACAAATGTATATCTATATGATATATTTACAAAAGCATTAAATATTAATCCTGTTACACCATTAAATATTAAAAAGTATAAAGCTAGTAATTTTAACCCTAAAAATATGTAATCTTTTTTTGTTTTTGATTTTTTTGCCTCATATATAATCCATTGTATTAAAAAGAAAAATATAAATACTGTACAAAATAATTGTGGCAACTCATAATACGTTCCTGTTTGTAAATTTAAATCATTATTAACAAACAACAAATTATTTGACATTAATCTACTTAGTCTTGTATTTATATATTCTAGATTAAAAGAACTAGAAAATGCCTCCCAAATTCCAGAAAAAATAGAACCTTCTGCACCAGATATTCTAGATGAAGATGTTATTATATGATAACAAGAAGGTAGAAATATTATTGCTGAAAGTAACATTCCTGTAATAACACTATAAAGACATTTTCCCCAATTCTTACAAGTTTCTTTTAATTCGAGATTCTTATTTATATAAATATATCTACAAATAAAATATATTCCGCTAACTAATAATATCATATAAGCTACGTAATAACTAAATATTAACAAAGCTGCCACACAGAGCGCTAGATATACCATACTCTTTTTGCTTTTTTCTGATAAAAAATACTCAATTGCACATAACATTAATAACATATAAAAACAAGAAGTTCCTAAAAAGTAATGTTGTCCCCACAAAAAGATATATCCACACATCGCACTTAAATATGATGCTAAGCAAATTGCTACTTTGTTTTTTAGGAAATATGACATATATTTTTTACTTAATATATATATTGCTATTATTTTAATTATTTGCATAAACACTAGTAAGTATTGAATCTTACCAACTCCAAATACTACTCCTGCTAATACTAATAAAATGCCAAATATATCAAACGTCCAAGCATTCATATTAAAAATACTTGAACCTAATCCATAATAAAAATTCCACATTGATAACGTTCCATTTTTAATTTGTAACACTTCATTTACATAATATGGATAATATTGATATACTGTATCAGTTCCCGAATCTGTATACATATAATACAACTTACCAATTATGAAATCTTTAAATATGTATATTAAAGATGCAATTAAAATAAGCCAAAATATTATTTCAATTACTTTGTTTTTATTATTTATTATAAAATCCAATTTCTTAGTTTTTTTATTATTTTTCATTTCTTTCTCCATAAACATAGTTAAATTTTATATTGAAAACACTAAAACTCCTACTACTATGGTTATTAATCCTATTAATTTTTTCTTACTTATTTTTTCTTTTAACAACCAATAGCTAAGTATTGCAACAAATATGTATTCAGTTGTTCCAAGTATTGGTCCCATAGATAATGGCACATATTTATATGCAAATACCGTACATAGTGTAGCACCAAAAAATATTGCATAAGCAAATATCGTTTTAAAATTTAAATATTCTTTTAATTTGTTTGCTCTTTCTATACTTGCTGATTTTTTTAACAATATTTGAGCAAATGCTGAAATGATTACTCCTAAAATATATATACCTGAATATATTAATACATTACTCATAATCTTTCACCACCAATCCTACACCAACTAGTACAATTATCGCTCCTATTATCATATTTAATGTTATTGTTTCTTTAAAAAAGATTATTCCCCATAGCATTCCCCAAATAATTGTAATAGCTTTATTAAAAAATGCTGTAGTTAAAGAAAATTTCTTTAATATTTGTTGCCAAAATATTGCATATATTCCTAATATTAATATTGAAATCCCATAAAAAATAATGAATTTCATTGATAAGAATTCATTTTGTGATGCAAGTTTTGAAAACACTCCACAAAATGAAAAACAAAATAATAATAAGTGTAAAAATATGAAGTTATTTACTTTCTTCATTTTCTCTGTTTTTTCTGTTTTCTTCTCCATTATCTTCTCCTTTATCGATATTTACCATTTCTTTTATTACATATTGAGGAGAATTATTTATGCTTATATAAATTCTTCCTATATATTCTCCAATAATTCCTAACATCATCATAATAATACCGCCAATAAATAGCATAACTGCCATTGTTGAACTATATCCTGGAATTGTTATTGAACTAATAAACAATTTTGATATTATAATATATATTCCATAAATAAAGCCAATTACTGCTGTTATAATTCCTATAATTGTTGATATTCTTAATGGTTTAATTGAAAATGCTGTAAATCCATTTAACCATAGGCTAAGCATCTTTCTAAATGTAAAGTTTGTGTTTCCTGATATTCTCTCTCTTTCTTCCATTTTTACATTTACCATATCACTAGTTGTTCTAAGTAAAAGTCCTGTCATATATGGATAAGGATTTTTATATTTTATAATTTCTTTTACTATATATTTTTTTAACGCCATAAAATTAGTGAAATTTAAGTCTTTGGGCTTTCCTATGATTATTTCTGTCATTTTTCTATTCACAATTGTGCCAAAGCTCTTAAATATGCTTTGCTTATATTCTGTGTATTTAGCCATTGAAACATCGTGACCTTCTTCTAATGGTTTAATTAGATCCCACAAATTTTCCATAGGACATTGACCATCATCATCCATAATAACTATATAATCACCAGAAGCATAAGTCAAACCTGCCATAACTGCTCCTGGTCTATTCATATTTTTTGCAAAATTAATTAATTTCACCTTTTTATTTTTATTAGCAATTTTAGTTAAAACATTCCATACATTATCTGGAGATTTATCATTTACAGCAATTACTTCATAATCATATTTTTCTTTTTTTTCACTTACTTTTTTTTCTATTTCATCTATTACAAAACCAATTGTTTTCTCACTACCATAACAAGGTATAACAAAAGTTATTTTTTTCATTTCTATTTGCTCCTCCTAAAATAGTTGTTCATTATTTCACATATTTTTAATATATTGTTTTCATTGTCTGTTAAAGAAAAATTTAATATTTTGTTTTCCATATAATCACTATTTGAATAAATATCATTTGAAAATGATTTTCCAATACAAGGATACCAATCACTCACAAATAATTTATTATCTAATAATATTTTAATTAATTCTTTTCTATGTTCTTCATTATTCACTAGTAATGTAAAACGCCAAGGAATTGATCCCTTTTTAAAATCCAATAATTCGTATTCATTACTTTTATCCAACATTTTTAGAAACATTTGATATTTTTCTATTCTCTCTTTTCTAATATTCTCAATATTTGCTATTTCTTTTTTCATTTTATCAATAATTGTTTCATTTATTTTGTATAGAAATAACTCTCTATAATCTTTATTAAAAAACTCTTTAATTTTTTGATCATTTCCATTATTACGTAGTTGCCTATATTCTTTTGAGAATTTTTCCAATTTATAATTTATTTCATCATTATATAGATTTAATCGATTATACTCTTTTATTATATCATCTATGTTGTTGTCAGTTACTAGAATACCGCCATTACCAACGTCCACTATTTTAGCGTGACCCGTACTAAACACCGCATAATCACCAATTGTTCCTCCATCATAATTGTCAATCTTTGCCCCCATAGCTGAAGCACAATCTTCTATTAAAATAATATTATTTATTTTACAATATTTTTTTAATTCTATTATATCTTTTGACACATTGCCATACATATATGGGAAGATTATGGCTCCTGTGTTTTTATTTACTTTTTTTATAATTTCTTCAAATAAAGCATTGCCTGTTTTTCTATCTACATCTACAAAAACAGGAATATTATCAGAATAAATAATAGGATATACAGCTGCATAACATATATTACTTGGTAATATTATTTCTTTTTCTTTCATTAATGTGTGCAATATCAAATAAATAGCTGTAGCTGCTCTCCCAACAAAGAGACTATTTTTCCTTAATTTTGTTATATCCATTTTTAAAAAGTTGCCGGTTTTTGTTCTTCTTTTATGTTATGATAATTTTTGAATTTTTTTTCTTCCCATTCTTTTTTATAGTCTCTTAACATTTTTTCATAATCAGCAAATTTTGGTTCCCATTTCAATTCTCTATTTGCCTTTTCGATGTCATAAACATATCCTCTTGATAAGCCTGGTTTATTTTCATTTAAAGTTACTTTTGATTCTCCTTTATCTGTTGCAAATACCTTTGCTATATACTTTGCTTCCTCATATAATGTATAGCCTTTTCCTGATGCGATATTAAAGATACCACTTACTCCTTTAGCCATAATAGAACATTCTATAGCATTTAAAACATCTTTTATATATACGTGATCTCTTTTTACATCATTTTTTCCCCATACTTCTATATCTTCACCTTTTAAAGCCTTTTCAAAAAAGATTTCAAAAGTACTCTTTGTATAATCACCTTCCTTTGTTAAGAAGCCTAATATTTCTCCATATCCGTGAACTCCAGTTAATCGCAAAGTAATAGTTTCCAATCCAAATTCTTTATGATAATACTCCATAAATTGTTCTGCCGCAATTTTAGATATAATATAAGGAGTATGATCTCCTTTGAAACATTCTTTATCTTGTTCTGATATTGGTCCATCCTTTTCTATCGCATTATACACCTTATGGCTAGAAGTCATTATAACTTTTTTTATGTTATTTTTTCTGGCAAATTCTAATACTTTATAAGCACCTATTGTGTTAACATCAAAAAATTTCTTAACTGGTGTTTCGTGTTCAGCTATTATAGATGCCAAGTTAACAATTGCCTCAATATTTTCTGTTGGTAACTTTTCAAAATCCTCATCTTTTTCGATGTCAAATTTCTCAAATCTTATATTGTTTTCCTCAAAAAAATCTTTTACCTTTTCAGATCTCCCTAATGCTAAAACATCATATCCTTTTTCTTTCAAATATATGGATAAATATCTTCCAATATATCCTGTTCCTCCTACTATTAATATCATCTTTTTCCTCCTTTTATTTTTATTTATGGCATATAAATATAATACCCTATTCTTGTTGAACTATCTACTGTTTTCCCTAAGTTATCTAACTCCATATCACTTATTCTATATATTTGACTTTTATGTTCTTCTTTAAATTTATTCATTTCTTCTAAATCTTCTTTTGTAAATATAAATTTTATAACTGCTTTTGTCGGAATTGTTGTTTTTGTGAAATCTGGCTCTTTTCCACAAGCTACATCTATTACCATTTTCACAAAATCATATCCTGTAGAGATTTGAACTAAATCTGAACCTATGCAGTCTCCACCCATTCTAGCTCCTATTTCTATAATTCCAAAATTTCCACCTTTATCAATTTTAAACTCTGTATGGCTTGCTCCATTTTGTATTTCTAAAGCTGTTAATGCTTTAAATATGTTTTCTTTTATCTCTTTTTGATACTCTTCTTTTATATCAGAAGGTTCTTGGTGTCCTGTTTCTATAAAATTGGGAGCTCCTGTTGTATATTTTTTAGTAAATGCTAAGAAGTGGTGTTCACCTTTATAAGAAATACATTCACAACTATATTCATCGCCTTCTATATATTCTTCAATAATTGCTTTCTTTTCAAAAGAATCTTTAGTTGCATAGTGCACTGCCTCTTCTAATTTTTCTTTATCATATACTTTTGTTATTCCTCTACTTCCTGACCTATCTGTTGGTTTCACTATTACAGGAAATTTTAAATCATCTACTTTCCAAGTTTTACTATCATTTGTAACTTCAACAAATGCCGGCGTTTTTATATTGTTTTCTTTCATTTTTTTACGCATTTCAAATTTATTAGTACATTGTAAAGTTGTTGATGTTGGGTTACAAGGAAGTCCTAAATTTTCTGCTACATAATTTACGGTAATTGTTGCTAAGTCAGAAGCAATAGAACAAACTCCTACTGGTTTTATTTCTTTACATTTTTCTAATATTTGTTCTTTTTCTACTATACTAATTGGATAAAAATAATCTGCTGTTTTTTCTCCTATTGAACCATCTTGCCAAGCAAATACGTGTGTTTCATATCCGAAGTGATTTTGCTTTCATTATTAGTTGATTTTGAAAATCATTTGCCCCTATTATTACTAATTTATCCTTCATTTTCTTTTCTCCTATTTTATCTATAAAATTCTTTAATTTTTTCACAAACTTTCAACACTTCTTCATCTTTTAGACCATAATACATTGGAAGTCTAAGTAGTCTTTCACTTTCTTTTGTTGTGTATTTATCTTCTCCAAAAAATCTTCCATATTTCTTTCCTGCTGGTGCTGTATGTAATGGTATATAGTGAAATACTGTTATTATTTCATTTGCTTTTAAGAATTTCATTAATTCTGTTCTTTCTTCTATATCTTTTGTTTTTATATAGAACATATGTGCATTATGCTTACATTCTTTTGGCACATATGGAAGTTCTATATTTGGTAAATCTTTTAAATTTTCATAATATAAATTCCAAGAATGTAATCTTGCATTGTTTATCTCGTCTGCTATCTCTAATTGTGCATAAAGATAAGCTGCATTAATATCACTAGGTAAGTATGAAGATCCTGGTTCAACCCATCTATATTTATCTACTTCTCCTCTAAAGAATTTACTTCTGTCTGTTCCTTTTTCTCTTATAATTTCTGCTCTTTCAAAATTCTTAGGATCTTTTACAAGTATAGCTCCACCTTCACCCATACTATAATTCTTAGTTTCGTGGAAACTATAGCATCCAAAATCTCCAATTGTTCCAAGTGGTCTTCCTTTATACTCACTCATAACTCCCTGTGCTGCATCTTCTACTACAATTAGATTATGTCTTTTTGCAATATCCATAATTGTATCCATTTCACAAGCTACACCTGCATAATGAACTGGTGCAATTGCTCTTGTTTTTTCTGTTATTGCATCTTCTATTAATTTTTCATCTATATTCATTGTATCTGGTCTAATATCAACAAATACAGCTGTTGCTCCTCTTAATACAAATGCATCTGCAGTTGATACAAATGTATAAGCTGGCATAATTACTTCGTCTCCAGGCTTTATATCTGCAAGTATTGCTGACATATCTAAAGCGTGGCTACAAGATGTTGTAAGAAGTGCTTTTGATTTTGTTTTTTCTTCTATCCATTTAGTACATTTTTTTGTAAACTCTCCATCACCACATATTTTTCTATTAGCAATTGCTTTGCTTATATATTCTTGTTCTTTTCCTACATAAGGACGTACATTAAAATCAATCATTTCTATTATCTCCTTTTTTACATTTTTTGATTTTTTTCTAAATTCTTCTACATAATACCATTAAACTGAAAAAAGTACAAGGGGTTCTTGTACTTTTTCTAGCTTTACTTATTTTATTTAGTATAAACTTCCACTTGGTCTTGGACAAGGATTAGTTGGCATATTTTCGTAAACTGGGATTTTAAACTCAAATTGACTATCTATTAAGCCATTTTCTTTATATTCTTTTCCTATCCTTTGTCCTTCATCATTTGCCGCTCTTATATTTGTCATATATTGATTTAAATAATATGGCTCTGCTACAACATTATATTTTTGATAGTATAAAGTCGTTTGTCCTCTTGATAAATATCCTGTATTTAAATAACTTGCACTTCCTTCAATACAAGTTTCTGGTGTGAACCAGTGATTATTATAAGCATAAGCTGCTCCATTTTCTATTGATGTAGCAGTATCTGTATTATAAGCTCCTATATTAAATAAATTATATACTGTTCTTCCATTATAAACATATCCATTTAAAGAGCCTCCATTAACACCTTGTTCTTGCAACATTCTTGATACTAAATGGAATGGACTAACATTATACTCACTTGCACTATCTAATATAGTATTTATAATACTATCTGTACTAGAAGTTTGGTATCTTGTTAAAAATGTTCCTTCTATCATTCCTGCTATATCTGAGTATGTTCCTGCACTCGATGTTAAATCTTGGAACTGAAATACATATTCATCATCAAAACTATTTCTTGGATCCATCATATATTCAATTGCTGCTCTAGATGCTCTATACCATCCCGGTTCATATGGTGTAGGGTCTCCACTTCTCCATTCATTAGTATATTGAGTTAAACTTTTTGGGCTTCCATTGGATGTTGAGTCTTCATTATTTATAACTGTATTCCAATCAAGTCCTGTATAATCTATTGTTATTATCCAATTAGGATGTTGATTTTGCAATTCTTGTAACCTTTCCTTATATCCCGGATATTTTGATTCATCTAGGTCTGAAAAGTTAGAATAAAGAATACTATTATTTTTTATCGCCATTCTTATTTGAACAGCTCCTACTTGTAAATCTTTTCCCGTTGTTCCTGCTGTCATTCCATCACGTACCCAATTTTGCCATCCTTGACCTATTATATATACTCTATATTCAATAGAATATTCACTACCATCTAACTGTATTTCTATTGCTTCTATTCCATTTTCTGAACTACTCGTTCCAGCTTGTGCATCATTTTGTACCTCTGGTAACCATCCTCTTTCTTGAACGTGCACTCTATATTTTATACTTGTTGTTGAGCTATTTTCTATTGCAACTTTTATATCGTCTAATTTTACACCATTAGTAGTATCACCTATTGTTACTCCATTTTTCACATAATCTATCCAGCCATTTGTAGAATTATGAACAGAATATCTTACTTGTGGTACAACTGAATTTTCTTCTTTTACTAATCTAATCTTTAAAGCTTCCATTCTTAAGCCTTGTCTTGTTGTTCCAGCTTCCATTTCATTTGCTGCCCAAGCTTGCCATCCAAGTTCTTGCATATGTGCTTGATACTCTACAATATATCCTTCTAATCCCTCTATTTTCATTTGAATAGCTTGTACTTTTTTCCTTTGACCTGTTGTTCCTGCTTGTTCTCCATCTTGTACATATTCTGTCCAGCCTGTTCCTTCAATATAAACTCTGTATTTTATATGTGCTGTAGCTGGTGCATTTATCAATTCAACTCTTAAAGCTTCTATTCTTAGAGCTCTTCCTATTGTTCCTATTGTTTCTCCATCTAACACATCTCCTTGCCATCCAACTTCTGCTACGTGCGCACTATATTTAATATGTACGGCAGTATCAAAATAAAATGTTAAATTGCTAGTTGCTAAAACAGCATCTTTATATAAAACTTCAATTGTAATTGTATGATTTCCTCCATCTAAATTAGATGTATCAACATTAAAACTATATCCCGGTGTCGGATTTTGCTCTGCTGTTCCATAATCTGTTATTGCATTTATTACATCTTGTCTTCCGCTATAACTTATACTTTCTGAACTAATTTCTTTATTATCAATATAAGCTTTTATATAAGAATTAGACACATTTGCCATTTTCCATCCAGTAACGTTTATACTTTGCGTTTCAGAACTATAATAAGTATTTCCATTTGCTGGTGTTTCTACTGTTAACATTGCTTTTTTCTGTTTTTCCACTATTTTTATTTCTATAGCTTCTAATCTTAATGCTCTTCCTGATGTTCCTGCCATCTCCCCATCTACGCACCAATCTTGCCAGCCTATATCTTGTACGTGTACTCTATACATTATAGAATAATCTTCTGAATTTTCTAGCTCAATTCTTATTGCTTCTAGTCTATATGCCTTTCCTTGCGTTCCTGCCATTTCTCCATTTTCTTTCCAATCTTGCCATCCTTCTTCTTGTACGTGTACCTGATATTTTATTCCCAAGTTTTCAGTATTATTTACTAACTGTATATTTATCGCTTCTAGTCTATATGCTTTTCCTGATGTTCCTGACATTTCTCCATCTTGTACATACCCTTGCCAACCTTCTTCTTGTACGTGTGTTCTATATTGTACGTGCAAACCTTTACTAAAATTAATAGTTACACTTGATGTTGCTAGAACTTCGCCATCAGCCCATAATTCTATTTTTATTGTATATTCTCCATCCTCTAAGTTTGCAGTATCTATACTGAATCCAAACCCTGGCGTAGGATTTTGTTCTGCTGTTCCATATCCTGTTATCGCATTTATTACATCTTGTCTTCCGCTATAACTGATATTTTCTGAATTTATTTCGTTATTATTAACAAAAGCTTTTATATAAGAATTAGACACATCTGCCATTTTCCATCCTGCAACATTTATATTTGATGTTTGCGAGCTATAATATGTTGTTCCATTTGTTGGTGTCTCTAAATTTAACATTCCCTTACTTTGTTTTTTTACAATTTTTATTTCTATAGCTTCTAATCTTAATGCTTTTCCTGATGTTCCTGCCATTTCTCCATCTACACACCAATCTTGCCAACCTATATCTTGTACGTGCACTCTATACATTATAGAATAGTCTTCTGAATTTTCTAGCTCAATTCTTATTGCCTCTAGTCTATATGCCTTTCCTTGTGTTCCTGCCATCTCTCCATTTTCTTTCCAATCTTGCCAACCTTCTTCTTGTACGTGTACCTGATATTTTATTCCCAAGTTTTCAGTATTATTTACTAACTGTATATTTATCGCTTCTAGTCTATATGCTTTTCCTGATGTTCCTGACATTTCTCCATCTTGTACATACCCTTGCCAACCTTCTTCTTGTACGTGTGTTCTATATTGTACGTGCAAACCTTTACTAAAATTAATAGTTACACTTGATGTTGCTAGAACTTCGCCATCAGCCCATAATTCTATTTTTATTGTATATTCTCCATCCTCTAAGTTTGCAGTATCTATACTGAATCCAAACCCTGGTGTAGGATTTTGTTCTGCTGTTCCATATCCTGTTATCGCATTTATTACATCTTGTCTTCCACTATAACTAATATTTTCTGAATTTATTTCGTTATTATTAACAAAAGCTTTTATATAAGAATTAGACACATTTGCCATTTTCCATCCCACAACATTTATGCTAGATGTCTCTTGGCTATAATATGTTGTTCCATTTGTTGGAGTCTCCAAATTTAACATTCCTATTTTTGTTTCTTCTCTAGTTTCTTTTTGCAGCTCCATATTAGTTGCATTTTCTTTTATTTCTGTGCTTTCTACATTGTCTTGTTCATTTTCTTTATCTACGACAGTGGTATTTTCTTCGCTATCAATAACATCATCTTGCACAGTATTTTCACTACTCTCATTTTCAGTTGTAGAATTTTCATCTTCATTATCTACATTTGTATTTGTATTTTCATTTCCATCCTCTTTATTTGTAGTATTATTTTCATTATCTGTTTTAGTTTCCTCTACATTTTGCTCATTAGTTTCATTTTGTTCATTAACTTCATTTGCTGCTAATACTATAGTAGGTACTATTACATTTAAAATCATTATTAAAGATATCAATACTATAATTATCTTTTTTAATCTCAATTTTTCTCCTCTCCTTTCTTTAGTTCCTTTTTACATTTTATCATTAGATTTTATTTATTACAACATTTTTCGAAAAAAAGTCTAATAGTTTTAAAAACAAAAACCATTAGACTAAATTTTCTAAAATATAACTTTTAATACCTTCTATAACCTATGTTTAAATCAACTCTGCCACTAACACCTGATACAGAACCTGATGATGTATATTGCCACATTGTATAATCATATTTATAATCACTGTTTATTTCAGAATTATTTGTATAATGTGCAAGCCAAGTTTCATAATTTAAAAGCCTTGTTACTTCCAGATTATCATATAACCAATTTCTACTTGCATATACCATTGGAGTATATCCACTATTTTGTACTTGATTACAAAAAGCAGCTACTACATTTGTTCTAATTGCTACACTAAGTCCATCCGCTCTACCACTGTTATTCGGTGCTCCTGAATATTCAGTATCTATTGCTATTGGATATGTAATACAATTATATTGTTTAGCTAAATTAATTGCATAATTTGCTTCTTCAACCGCTTCTGTTATAGAAGTAGCTTGACTAAAGAAATATATTCCTACCTGTATTCCTGCTGCATATGCATTTCTTATATTATAATCAAATTGACTATCTGTAACTATTCTTCCATTTCCATATCCTCTATATGCACATCTTATCATAGCAAATTGTACTCCTGAATTTTTTACACTTTGCCAATTAATTACTCCATTATGTTCAGAAACATCAATTCCATTATACCTTCTATAATACTTAGGAACAATTCTAATTTTTATTGCTTCTATCCTTTTATTTTGACCTGTTGTTCCCGCTGTTTCTCCATCTATCATCCAATCGCTCCAACCAGAGCCCTCAATATGTACTTGATATTCTACAGTATAATTGTCTAATCCCTCTAACTCTATTTGTATAGCTTCAATTCTTTTTGCTTGTCCTGTTGTTCCTGCCATTGCTCCATTTTTTACCCAAGGTTGCCATCCAACTTCTTGCACGTGAACTCTATATTTAATTTTTTGGCTTGCTTCAACATCAGATAAATTAATTTTTATAGCTTCAATTCTTTTTGCCTGTCCTGTTGTTCCTGCCATAAATCCTTCTACTTTTTCATCTTGCCATCCATCTTCTTGTACATAGGCTTGGTAAGATACTTCTGGCTCTAACGTTACTGAATTATTATAAACAATTCTTATTTGTATTGCCTCTATATTATTTCCTTCTACTCCTGCTGTTTCTCCATCTTTTCTCCACTTCTGCCATCCATAATTTGATACATAAGTTCTATATTCTACGCTATAACCATCTAAATTTTCTAATTCTATTTGTATAGCATTTATTCCTGATTTCCCTATTGTTCCTACTTGTTCTCCACTTTTTACCCAAGATTGCCAAGCATTTTGTGTGTATACTCTATATTTTATTGAGCCTTTTTCACCTTCTCCAGTTAAATCTATTTTTAAACCTTCTATTCTTTTACCTGATTTTTCTGTTCCCGCTATAGTATCTTCCGTTGTTTCTTCTTGCCATCCATCTTTTTGAAGATAAACCTGATATTCTACACTAGGCTCTATTGTTTTATTCTCTATTTTCACTACTCTTATTTGAATTGCTTCTACTCTCTTTTGCTCACCTATTGTTCCTGATATTGCTCCATCACTTTTCCATTTTTGCCAACCTGTACCTTCTATATAAGTTCTATATTCTACACAATATCCTTCCATTCCATCTACTTGTATTTTTATGGCCTCTATTCTTTTTTCCTCTCCAACTGTTCCTGCTATTTCCCCATCTTGCACCCAAGCCATCCAGCCATAATCTTGAACGTGTACTTGGTATTTTATACTTGCTCCTTTTGGTACTTCTTCTGAATTTCCAAGTGATATTTGTATTGCCTCTAATCTTTTATTTTCTCCTATTGTTCCTGAAGTTTCTCCATCTATTTTAGAAAATTTCTTTTCCCATCCAGTATTTTGTATGTGTGAACTATATTTTACTATACTTATTGGCTCTATTACTTGTGTTATATTTACTTGTAAAGCCACTTCTATTCCATCTATATCTTTTACTGTTACACTATAAATATCATTAACATCAAATTCCTTTGAATAAGATAATTTATCTCCGCTTAAATTCCAAGAATTATCGCTTATACTAGCTAATTCCTTATCTGAAGTTATTTTTGCTGTTACTGTATTACTATTTTCATTATATGTATAACTAACTTCTACTTTAGGTTTTTTAACTATTTTTATTTCTATTGCTTCTATTCTTTTTGCTTCTCCTACTGTTCCTGATATTTCTCCATTTTTTACCCAAGCTGTCCAGCCTTTTTCTTGTACGTGAGTCCTATATATTACTGAATAACCTTCAAATCCTTCTAATTCTATTCTTATTGCTTCTAATCTTTTTTCTTTTCCTACTGTTCCTGATATTTCTCCATCTTGTACCCAAGCCATCCAGCCATAATCCTGAGCGTGTACTTGGTATTTTATACTTGCTCCTTCTGGTATTTCTTTAGAATTTCCCAAAGCTATTTGTATTGCTTCTAGCCTTTTATTCTCCCCCGTTGTTCCAGATGTTTCTCCATCTACTTTAGAAAAATTCTTTTCCCAACCGTTTGTCTCTATATGTGAACTGTATTTTACCATACTAATTGGTTCTTGTATCTGTGTTACATTTATGTCTACTTCTGTCTTTACACCATCTATATCATTTACTATTACTTTATAATAACCATTTTCTTTATATTCTTTTGTAAATGATAATTTATCATTGCTTAAAGACCACGAACTATCATTAATGTTACTTAACGCTTTATTTGAAGTTATCACCGCTGTTACTATGTTCTTATCTTCATTATATGTACAATTTAATTCTATTTTAGGATTTTTTATTATCTTGATTTCTATTGCTTCTACTCTTTTTTCTTTTCCTACAGTTCCTGATATTTCTCCATTATTTACCCAATCTGTCCAGCCTATATCTTGTACGTGAGTTCTATATACTACTGAATAACCATCTAAACTTTCTAATTCTATTTTTATTGCTTCTATCCTTTTTGCTTCTCCTACTGTTCCAGCTATCTCTCCATCTTTTCTCCAATCCATCCAGCCATAATCTTGTGCGTGTACTTGATATTTTATACTTGCTCCAGATATTTCACTAGAATTTCCAAGCTCTATTTGTATCGCTTCTACCCTTCTTTCTTTTCCTGTTGTTCCTGATAATTCTCCATCTTTAACATATTCTTGCCATCCTTCATCCTGTACGTGTGATTTGTATAAAACCGAAGCTGATTTATCTAAACTTATACTTTCTATATTTTCTGGTTGTTCTATTGTATTCTCAGTTTCTTCACTATCATTAACCTCTTCTTTTTTGTTAACATTTTCTTCATTTGTGCCTTCATCTTTAATAATTTCATTGCTCTCTACATTATTTACTGTATTCTCAGTTTCATTGTTTACACTATTATTTGTTTCGTTTTCACTATTTACATTTTCACCTAAACTTTCATTGTCTTCTTCACTTTCGCTTTTATCTTCCACTAACTCTTCTTTAACTACCTCATTCGAAGTATTATTTTCCACTTTTTGTTGAACTTCATCTACTGCTAAAGTTACACTAGGTATTAGTATGTTTAGCATAAGTATTAAAAAAGTCACTATTGCTACTATTTTTGTTGTTTTCATTATTTATTCTCCCCTCGTATAATATGTTTATAAGGTTTATTTAATATGAATTTTATAAACATATTTTATATTTTTTATAACCTTTC
>CALXFI010000024.1 GCA_944387535.1 uncultured Clostridia bacterium
GAAAGGTTATAAAAAATATAAAATATGTTTATAAAATTCATATTAAATAAACCTTATAAACATATTATACGAGGGGAAATGATAGTGGAAAAATTAAGAAAAAACTTACCAATAATATGTATTGTATTAGTTATAATAATAGTTTTATTTATAGTAATCTTTGGAATTTATAATTTAAATGAACAAAAAGAAAAACAAATGCATGATGGAGTAGTTAATAATATCGTTAATGCTACTAAAGATGAAACAACTATAAGTGCGGTGGTTGTTGAAGTAAATAATAACTTTTTGTATGCTATAAATTCAACTAATGTAAATGAATTATATAGTATTGGTTTTGGAAAGGAAGGAAATATCGGGTTTAAAGAAGGAAATCAAATATTAGTTTATTTTGATGGGATAATTCTGGATACGTATCCAGAACAAATTAGTAATGTAGAAAAAATTGAAATAGTAAGTGAAGAAAGCAATGTGAAAATACCTGAGGATATATTAAGATATTGTTATAGTTCTAAAAATAATGTTCAAGTTTCAATAGAAAATTTTACGAAAACAGGTGTATCAATAACTATTAAAGATACAAATGAATATAAATATGATTATTCTGGTGATCAATATCAAATAAATAAAAAAAATAGAGAAGTAGAAAACATTACTGTAGATGAAAACAAGATAATACCTGCAACTGAAAATTCTACTTCATCATATAATCCAGGTGAAATAACACCTTTATGGGAAGAAGTACCTAAAATTTCAGATGAGGATACAGTAGTTATTTCTAGCCAGATTGATGATAATACAGTTCAAAAAACTTGTGATTGGGGTAATATTTATGGGAGTCTAGAAGAAGGAGAATATGAATTTGTATTATCAATTGGAGATTTAGGTTTTTCTAATATTAGAATAAGCTTTAATATAGATGGTAATGGACAATTGTCTTATGATAGCCCTACATTAGAATAAAAGTTTTTTGCCAATAATAGCCATTCAATTTGTTAATATAGAAAATAAGTAATTAGAAAGAATAAGGCATCAAAATAATAAATATTCAAGGAGAATTCAAATTGAAAAAAGTTATTTATGTAGTAGGAATAGTATTTTTAAGTTTAATAATTGTATTAAATTTGATATTCACAGCAAATATGAATGCCTCAGAACATGTCGAAGTTAACTATAATTATTGGATATATACTATAGGGATTGTACTATTAGCGATATTTATATATTATTTAACATATGTAATTAATAAGGTTTTGTATAATGATAATAATATAGAATTTAAAAAGAAAATTAGAAAGAAGTTATTTATAGGAAGTATTCTAATATATGTACTATTTAATATAATATGGGCTATTACCGTAAATCCTAAGGTTGTAGGAGATTCTGTTCATGTTTGCAATTTGGCACAAACATTTTATAGAGGAGATAATGAAGAATTTTTATATAATACAACATATGCAGGAATATCATTGTTCGATTATATGCAAGTATATCCACAACAAGTATCTCTTGCGTTTGTTTTTAGTATGTTTTTTAGATTAATACATTTTGATATAATGGAAGTATTAAGAGTACTAAATATAATCGGCAATATTGTAATAGTTTTTACTTTATATAAAATAAATGAATTATTATCTAAAAAATATAAAACAAATAAAGTATTGTTATTAACATTAATATTAACATTTGTATCAATACCAATGCTTTTAACATTTATATATGGGGACACTCCAAGTTTAGCTCTATGTTTATTAGCTGTATATTTTATGATGAGATATAGAAAAACAAAGCTTTATAGATATCCTATAGTAGCGTCTATATTTACAATGATAGCATATATGATGAGAATGAATAGTTTAATATTTATAATTGCAACAGTAATATATTTGTTACTTATCTTATTTAAAGAATTAAGAGATAATAAATTAAAAACGAATTTAATAAGCATAGGAGTTATTATAGCATATGTGATTATTTCAATTTTTCCAGCATCATTAATTAAGAATTATTATGCTGATAAATATGATTTAGATAAAAATAAAACATACCCTACTATAAGCTATATTCTTATGGCAATGGAAGAAGGCTCAAGAGAAAATGGAGGATATAATGAAGAAATAGCAAGACCAGCATTAGAAAATCCTCAAGAAGTAAAAGAAGAATATGTTAAAAGAGTCAAAGAAAGGTTAAAATATTTTTCGGAAAATTTGGGATATACATTTAATTTTTATACTATGAAATTAGCTGCTATGTGGACTGAAAATACATATTCTGCAATTATGAATAATCAAGTGGATGGTAGTTGGATAGAAAATATTACTAAGCCTTTAACGTTTTACCAAAAAGCATTACTTATAGTTACATGTCTATGTAGTTTAATTGTTTTATTACAAAATAGAAAAAATCTTTTTTTAGAAGTACTATTTTTGCTTACTATTTTTGTTGGAGGATTTGCATTTCATATATTATGGGAGGCAAAGTCAAGATATATAATTCCATATATAGTTGTGTTAATACCAATTGCTTCTATAGGTATTAATAAAGTTAATATATTTGGAAAAGTAAAGAAAGATTAAAATATTGTGATATTATTAATTTAATAAATAAAATAATGCCAAAGCAGATGTTTATCAAATAATTATCTGCTATTTAATTAATAAATATTTAGTTACATAAGGAGATTTATAATGGAAACTATATTAGTTGTAGAAGATGATATAGATATTCATAATTTAATAAAAAAAGTGTTAGAAAAAGAACAATATAAAATCGTTAGTGCATATTCTGGTACAGAAGCTTTAATGCTACTGGAAAAAGAAAATATAAATCTTATATTGTTAGATTTAATGTTACCAGGATTAAATGGAGAAGAAATAATAAAAAGAGTTAAAGAAATTCCAATTATAGTAATAAGTGCAAAAATGTCTGAGGAAGATAAAATAAATGCTTTACTAAATGGGGCAAATGATTATATAGTAAAACCATTTTCATCTCAAGAACTCTTAGCAAGAGTAAAAGTACAATTAAGAATAAATAAAGATAAAAATGTAAATAGAAAACTTAAATATAAAGATATGTTTTTAAATGAAGATAACCATATTTTATATATCAAGGAAAAAGAAATATATTTAACAAAAACCGAGTATGCTATTTTAAAACAATTATTATTAAATCCTAAAAAAGTAGTAACAAAATCAAAATTGTTGGAGTTAATAAGTGCTGATACCTTAGATTGTGATGAAAATTCTTTAAAGGTCCATATTAGTAATATAAGAAAGAAAATAAGAAAAGTAACTAATGAAGAATATATAGAATCTGTATGGGGCATAGGATTTAAAATCCACGAATAAATATCTTAACTAAATCTTAACTATTTTCTTAACCACTTTCTTAACTATTTAATAGTAAAATAGATTTGAAAGGAGGAGGTTATGGAATATATTTTAGAAACACATAATCTTGAAAAAAGATATAAAAATTTTAAAGCAATAAGTAATCTTAATATGCATATTCCAAAAGGTGCTATTTATGGGCTTATTGGAAAAAATGGAGCAGGAAAAACTACTTTAATTAGAGTAATTTGTGGCTTACAAAAACCAACAAGTGGAACATATTCTATTTATGGGATAGAAAACACAAATAAAAAAATTGATAAAGTAAGAAAAAGAATGGGTGCAATTGTAGAACTACCTGCAATTAGATTAGAAGCAACAGCGGAAGATAATCTAAAAGAACAATTTAAAATAGTAGGATTGCCTAATTATGATAATTTACATGAATTATTGAAATTAGTAGGTTTAACAAAAACAGGAAAAAAGAAAGCTAAAAATTTTTCATTAGGAATGAAGCAAAGATTGGGAATAGCAATTGCGTTAGTTGGGAATCCGGATTTTCTTATTTTGGATGAGCCTATAAATGGATTAGATCCAGAAGGAATAATTGAAATAAGAGAACTGATTTTAAGACTTAATAAAGAAAAGAAAATTACATTTTTAATATCTAGTCATTATTTAGATGAATTATCAAAAATTGCAACTGAATATGGTTTTTTAGATAAAGGAAAAATAATAAAAGAAATAAGTAAACAAGAATTAGAGCAAAGTTCTAAGAAAAGAATTGAAATAAAGGTAAGCAATATAAAAGAATGTGTTAAATATTTAGAAGAAAATAATTATTCATATGAAGTTATTTCTGATGAAATTATAAACATATATGATGTGGTAAATATTTCAAAACTTGCTGTTGAGCTTTCCAAAAGAAATTGTATAATAAAAGGATTTGATGAAAAGGAAGAATCACTTGAGAATTATTATATAAATTTGATTGGAGGTAATAGTAATGTATAAATTATTAAATGCAAGTTTTTCGAGATTAAGAAAAAATAAAATATTTATAGGATTAGTAATTTTAACTGTAATAATTGCAATTTTTATGCTTGTTAGTAAGTACTTAGATAAAATAAAATATAGTGCATTTGGTATATCATCAAATACAACAGATATATTATTTACAAATTTTATAAATATAATAGGATTTTTTAGTGCAATATTTACAAGTTTATTTGTTGGAACAGAGTACTCAGATGGTACAATTAGAAATAAGATTATTGTAGGGCATAGTAGAAAGAATATTTATCTATCTAATTTAATTGTGAGTATTGTAGTAGGATTAATTTTAGAATTTATATATCTAATAATAATAGCAATTGTTGCAATACCTGTATTTGGTAAAACTCAAATGGATTTTTCACAATTTGTTTTTATTTTATTAGATATGGTAATGATTGTTGTATCATATTCATCAATTTTTAATTTTATAGCATTAACATGTTCTAATATAACAATATCAACAGTTAGTTCTCTATTACTTATTTTGATTATGTTTGTAGTTTCTTCATTATTGTCACCAACTGCAAATAGTACAGAATATATACAAAAAATTGCTGGAATAGATGAACAAGGAAACACAAAATATGAAATTGTACGAAATGAAGAATATCCAGGAAAATTAAAACAAACACTTTGTAGAACAATTGTTAATTTACTTCCAACAGGACAAGCAGTTCAAATATCAGGAAATAAAGTAGAGATAAGTGAAGATTATTTAAAGAATATAAAAGTATTTTCTTTATATTCTTTAGGAGTTGTGATTGTTATAAGTTTTATAGGAATATATTTATTTAATATAAAAGAGCTAAAATAGGAGGTAAAACTGTGATTTGGTTTTATATAGTAATTGCTTTAATAATTATTATAATAACTTTTACAATAATTAAATTATACTTAATGAAAAAATCAATTAAAGAAATAGTAAATTCATTAGATGAGATATTAAAATCAGATACAAACAGTTTACTAACTATATCTTCAGGAGATAAAAATATAAAAAAATTAGCAAGTGAGTTAAATAAGGAACTTAAAACCTTAAGAAAAGAAAAATTACAATATGAAAATGGAAATCAAGAATTAAAAAGAACAATAACAAATATTTCTCATGATATTAGAACCCCTCTTACTGCAATAATGGGATATATAGATTTGCTTAAAGATGATAATGAAAGTGATAAGAAACAAGAATATGTAGAAATTATAGAAAGAAAAGCAAGTGAGTTGAAAACACTTACAGATGAATTATTTGACTTTTCAAGAACAATGGACATTGGAAATAAAGTGAAGAAAGAAGAATGTTGCATAAATGATATTTTAGAAGAAAGTTTAGTAAGTTTTTACAATATTTTTAAAGAAAAGAAAATTGTGCCAAAAGTAGAAATATGTAAAGAAAAAATTTATAAAAAAATAGATAAAAATATGATTACAAGGGTGCTTGAAAATATTTTATCAAATGTTTGTAAATACAGTAGAGGTGATTTAAAGGTAATTCTTGATAATAAAGGAAAAATCACATTTACAAATAGAGCTCCATCTTTAGATGAAACAACGGTTAAGAAAATATTTGATAGATATTATACTGTTGAAAATGCAAGAAAATCAACTGGAATTGGTCTATCTATTGCTAAGCAATTAATAGAATTAAATGAAGGCACAATAAATGCTAAGTATAAAAACAAGAACTTAATTATAGAAATAGAATTATAATACATATTAATGAGAGAGTAGTTATATTGATAATTACTCTCATTTATGTTATTATGAGAAAAATAAAAATAGGGGATGGTGTTATGGAAAATGAAAAAATATTATACAAAAATGAAACCATATTTAATAAAGAGAATTTACAGAATTTTTCTAAATTTGTATGGTTGCAATACAATAAATTTAAGTATTGGGCAACAATAATTTTTTCAACATTATTTTTAATATTGGGTATAATTGGTGGAATAGGACAGGTTATAAGGTTTCAAAGAATACCAAATACATTTACATTAATTTTTATCTTGATTTTTGCATCAATAATCATTGTTATGATAAAATTTGCAAGAGGCAATGTTAAAATCGAAGAAAAAAATAAAGATACATTATTCAAATTTGAATTTAGCAATGATTATCTGTTAATTTCTACTGAATTGGCAAGTCAAAAGATTTTGTATAATGATTTAAGTAATATACAGAATGTTTGTAATACAGAAAAATACATATATATAATGATTAATAAAAGAGCAGGATATATTATAGATAAAAAAGGTTTTAATAATTATGATGAACAAAATTTTACAGACTATTTGAAAGATAAGTTTAAAGATAAATATATAGATTATTTAGGAGATACAAAAAAGAGGACATATACCATAAAAGATATATTTATTTGTGTCGTAGTTTCCTTGATATTTTGTGGAATGCTGCTTGGCTATATTAGTTAAATAAATTTGAAATATTACAATTTATAATATATCAGATATTGATGATATTATATTAAATACAATAGGAGCAGTTATCGTGTATGCACTAATGAAAACAAAATTTGTAAAGAAATTATTAAAAAAGGTTATTGATATAGCTGAATAAAAAATTTCAATAAAAACAGAACAATTTTAAAAATAAAATTTAAAATTGTTACGCTTAGAAGGATGGGAATTCCATGACTATATTTTGAATAAAGAAAAATAATATATCATGAAATTATGTTAATCATACAGATAATATATTTAAAATTAAGTTATGCGAACGGGTTTTATTAATGAATTTACTTAAAAAAATTTTTCATTTTTGTTACACTGCTGTTACGCTTCTGTTACAATTACAAATTTTTATAGTTTATATGATATAATGAAAAAAATTTTTAGGAGATTTTTATGGAAATTTTGAAAGTAGAAAATATATCTAAAATTTATAATATGGGAAAATATCCTATAAAGGCATTAGATGATGTATCATTTAAGGTAGAAAAAGGAGAATTTGTAGCGATTATAGGAGCATCTGGTTCTGGAAAGTCAACATTACTTCATATTTTAGGTGGAGTCGATAAGGCCTCTTCTGGAAAAGTTTATTTAGAAGGTACTAATATATCTGGGTTATCAGAAAATAAATTGGCAGCAATTAGAAGAAGCAAAATAGGAATAATTTATCAATTTTATAACTTGATACAAACCTTAAATGTAGAAGAGAATATTACTTTACCAATATTATTAGATCATAAGAAAGTTAACCCTAAGAGGTTGAATTCTATTATATCAATATTAAACTTAGAAGAAAGAAGAGACTTTTTTCCAAATCAATTGTCTGGAGGACAGCAACAGAGGGTTGCAATTGGTAGAAGTTTAATATACTCGCCTTCTGTAATATTAGCGGATGAGCCAACAGGAAATTTAGATAGTAAAAATTCTGAAATTATTGTTAATTTATTTAAAGAATTAAATAAAAAGTTAAATCAAACATTAATAATTGCTACACATAATTTAGATATAGCAAAACAAGCTGATAGAATTTTAGAATTAAAAGATGGAAAAATTATTTTAGATAAACGTAATGCCTAAAATAAAAGGAGGAATTACAATTAAAATATTAAATAAAATTACATTTAGAAATTTGATAAAAAATAAAAAAAGGACATTAACTTTGTTAATTGGACTGATAATTATTATTACTTCTGTGTTTTCTATTTTAATCCTTTTATCAAGCTATCAAAAATATATGATAAATTCTGTGCTTGCAAAAGATAATTGGGATACAAAAATTTCTAATGTAGAATATAAAGATTGTAAAGAATTAAAAAACAATTATGATTTAAAAGAAATATCAATAACTCATAATATAGGAAAAGTTAATATACCATCAACAGGTATAACTTCTATATACATAGATATATATGCTTATGATGAAAATAGTATGAAAAATCTATTGGCATCTAATATAAGGGAAGGAAGATTTCCAGAAAATTCAGAAGAAATTGTTATTTCAAATACAAACGTTGATAGTAATGAAATTAGTTTAGGAGAAAATGAATATCGCATAGGAGATAAAATTAATCTCGATGATAAAAAATATACAATAGTAGGAGTTTTAAATGAAACTAAATATGATGAAGGTTCAATGGTCGAGGTAACACATGGAGCGATTACATATTTAGATGAAGAATCTTTAACTGCTGAAAGTACAATTGATACATATATATCTAATAATAACATAAATAATGTATATAATACATCAGAAAAAATATCAAAAGATTTAGAAATTTCTAAGGAAAACATTTCTTACAATGAAGAATTACTGAATTATTCATTAGTGTCAAAGTCAAGTTTTAAAGAATCTTTTTGTTTAATAGGAATAACATTATTATTGGTTGTGGCAATTTCTTCGATTGTTTTAATATATACAACTCTTAATATACTGTTAAATTCAAGAAGAAAAGAATTTGGAGAATTGCTTTCAATCGGTTGTACTAAGAACAGCATTTGTAAAATGATATTGCTTGAGGTTTTCATATTAGCTTTGATTGCAATTCCTATATCATTTGCAATAAGTATAGGAATTGTTAAAATTATTTTAAGTAATATAACTAATTTATTAAATGACTTAATTTTTCAAGATTATAGTATTTTTGTTGCTGGAGCAAGTATACCTCTTAATATTTATGTGTCAGCTAAATATATTATAATAGCACTGATATTTATTTTTATTACGATATTTATATCAACAATTATACCAGCTATAAAGATAAGTAATATTTCACCAATTGAAGCTATAAGAGAAATAAATAAAATAAATATCAAGAAAAATATAGAGAATAAAAAGTATTTGATATCTAGGTTTATTAGTAATGAAGCAGATATAGAATATAAATATTTAAAAAGAAGTAAGGGAAATACTAATTCAATAATATTTTCATTAGTAATTTGCATAATTGTCTTTATTGTTGGAAGTAATTATATAACTAATGTTTATGCACGTGTTGAAAATGATAATAGGAATTATAATTACTTGATTTACTTAGATGATAAAAATCAATATGAGAAAGTAATTAATGATTTAAAAGATAAAAATTTAATAAAATCATACTATACAGAAGAACAAATAAAAGAATTACACTTAGATATAAAAGAAGATGAGATAAATCAAGAGTTAATAGATTTTTTAAGCTCAGGTAATTGTCCAGAAGGTATATTTTATAATTATATAGATAATAGCAATAATCCACTATTATCTTGTAACATTTTTACAATTGTGGAAAATGAAAAATATAATGACTTTTTGGAAAAAATAGGAGTTAAAGAGCTAAAAGATGGAGAGTGTATATTATTAAATAATATTAATTTGCCACAATATGATAGTTTTCATGTAACGAATTATAAAAATGGCGATACATTATCTTTTCTAATAACTGATTTAATAAACAATAAGAATATTAATGAACAAAATAGTGATATGCAAAATATTAGAGATATAGAAACTAATAGTTCAGCAGTAAAAAATATAGAATTAGACATAGAAAAGGTTACAGATAATTTTTATGGATATTTTAATTATGCAGATTTTAATGATTTATATATGTCTCCAATTGCAATATTTGTAAACCAAAATACATTAAAGAATATAGAAAATGAAATAAAAAGGCAAAAAAGAATTTTTTATAATATTAATGGCGAGATTGGTGTTAATAGTGTAATTAATTTATATATAGAAGCTACAAATGTTGGAGAAATTGATAATTATTTAGAGGAAAACCAAATTGCTGGAATTAATTATGAAAAACAAAATAATTCAAATAATAGTAAAAGAATTATTATGGAAGTATTTTTATATAGTTTTGTGATATTAATAGGAGTATGCACATTTTTAAATATATTTAATGTTATATTTTCTAATATAAATTTAAGAAAAAAAGAGTTTGAAACATTAAAAGCTTTAGGTATGACAAAAAAACAACTAAACAAAATGTTAAGATTTGAAGGATGGTATTTTTCAATATTATCATTAGTAATAGGCATTATGCTAGGAATAATAATTTTTATAATTGTTTATAAAATAGAGTATAAGTTTGCTAATAATTTGTTATATAATATGTATATCTCTTGGCAAAGTATTTTTATTTGTATAGTGTTCGTACTTATAAGTGTATTTTCAGCAAATTTAATATCAAAAGCTATAGTAACAAACTAAAATATTTAGAAACGTAATAGTATAAAATAGTAGTACAAAAAAATTAATATAATAACAAATATTAGAAGTGAATCTAGTCTATTAAATTAGATTCACTTTTAATTATTTATTGTTTTTATTATTTTTCTAAGTAATTTCTTTTTATTAATTTCATATAAAAACCATTTCAATGACATTATATAATTTATTTTGAGTAAGTTTTTCAATTTTACGAAACGATAATTTTTAATAATATAAGCTAATTCAATAAGTATCTTAGCAAATTAAAATTTAGATTAGAGTAGTTAGATTATTCTTATTTTATTTACTTAAAATTTTTATAAAATTGTTACTTTTTTTGTTTTATAATCAATATATAAGTGTAAGATATCTTAAAAGATAATAAAGGAGTTTAGATCTAAATTGAAAGAGGGAAAATTAATAAAGTATTATAAAAATAATGATGAACTTGATTTAGAAAAAATAGTGGATGAATATAACAATTATATACATAAAGTTATAAGAAATATGAATTACTATAAATTTTCAAATGAAGATATAGAAGAAATAGTAGCAGATACATTTTTTATAATCTGGAAAAACAGAGAAAAATTGGATGAAAATAAAATACTAAGTTCATATATAGCAGGTATAGTTAAAAATCTAGTAAGAGAGAAGCGGAAGAATTATTAAAATAGATAGTTCAATAGATGATATGCAATATGATATACAAGACATGAAAAAAATAGATATGTTATTAGAGCAAAGAGAAAAAATTGATTTAATTGAAAAAACACTTAAGCAATTAAAAAAAGTAGACATTGAAGTATTTAATTTATATTATTATTCAGGCAGAAAAAATAAAGAAATTTCAAAAATATTAAATATTTCAGAATTTGCAGTGAAACAAAAAATATATCGAATAAGAAAGAAAATAAAAAAAGATTTAGAAAAAGGAGGGTATAGTTTTGATGAATAAA
This sequence comes from uncultured Clostridia bacterium, assembly GCA_944387535.1. Lineage (GTDB taxonomy): Bacteria > Bacillota > Clostridia > TANB77 > CAG-508 > CAG-269. Next base: position 11,513 of record CALXFI010000024.1, read on the forward strand.
GAAAATAAAGAAATGCTAGAAAGAGTAAAACATAAAATATCTATATCCAACTTTGAGGAAGGAGAAAATATAGTAATGAAAAAAAGTAAGAAAAATGTATTAAAACCTGTTGCAGTTGCAAGTATAGCAATAATATCAATATCAGGAGTAGCATTTGCTGCAACTACTTTTATAAGAAATTATTTTGGAAAAAATACAAGTGAGGGGGTTGATACAGCAGTAAATAATGGATATGTTGCAGATGTAAAAACTGATTATCAAAATGCAGATGGAATAGATATTAAAGTAGATTCAATATTAATGGATGATTTTAATTTTGATATGAATTTTGATGTGAAATTAAGTGATAAATATAATATTGATGACTTTGGAAATATTACGAACTTTGAAGATTTAAGAATTGTAGATGAGACAGGGAAAATTGTATTTGATACACATAATCTTATTGAAGAAGGAGATACAGTAGAAGACCATTATCAGGGGGCTTATAGTTTTTTACCAACAAAGGTAAGTGATAATGAAATAAAAGTATCATTATCAGCTACAGGAAGTCCTGTGCTATTTCCAAAAAGTAAACACTTAATTATTGATTTTACTAAGATAAAAACAAGTAAATATATTGATGGAAAGACAATAGACACAGTTTACGAAGGAAACTGGCACTTTGAAATTGATGTACCGGAAGAATTCTATAATAGAGAAACTACCATTTATAAAGTAAAAAGTTGTAATGAAGATGGAATAGATGTAAATAAGGTGGAAGCTAGCTTATCAAATACAGCATTTAAAATATCAATCCCAGAAATAAAAACTAATAAAGTTAATTATGAATTATTAAAAACAGATATGCCTCAAAATATTTATGATAAAATAGCGCTTCAAAAAGAATATGTAGAAACATCAGATGGAAAGAGATTTGAAACTGCACAAAGAAGTGATGGAGATGGTGGATATAGTGTGCCAGATGGAGAAGATAAGATAGTAGATTATCACCAAACTTTTAATTTAACAAAATATGATGCGACAGATAATTTAACAGTTCATATTTTTACAAACAAAGGAGAAGAAATAATAATTGAATTAGAAAAGAGTAAATAATTAAATAATTTTTTTAGAGAGTCATTAGACTCTCTTTTTAATAATTAATATTTTAATGTTAATGATTGTTAAATATGTTATAATGATGCAAAAGGAAGTGAAAGTGTGAAAAAAATATTAATAATAGAAGATGATAAATCTATTCAAAATAGTGTTTCATATTATCTTGAAGGTGAGGGCTTTAATGTAGATGTAGCATCTAATTTAAAAGAGGGAAAAGAAAAGATAGATAAAAATTCATATGACTTATTACTTTTAGATGTAACCTTCCCAGATGGTAATGGATTTGACTTTTATAAGAATATGACAAAAGTAATTCCTACTATATTTTTAACAGCACTAGATGAAGAAAAAGATATTGTAAAAGGATTTGATTTAGGAGCAAATGACTATATTACAAAACCATTTCATGCAAGAGAATTACTTTCTCGAATAAAAAATGTTTTAAAATATACAAGTAAAGAAGAAAAAATAACTATTAAAAATGTTACAATAGATACAATAAAGAATAAAGTTTATAATAATGAAAAAGAAGTAGAACTTACAGCATTAGAATATAAAATTCTTTTATTTATGTTTGAAAATAAAGGAAAATTAGTTACAAGAGGTCAGATACTTGCAAGCATATGGGATGATAATAATAACTTTGTAAATGATAATACATTAACAGTTTATATAAAAAGAATAAGAGAAAAAATAGAAAAAGATCCAAATAATCCTAGAGTAATAAAAACAGTAAGAGGTATTGGATATAGAATAGGAGATTAAGATGAGTAAGAAAGAAAAGAAAAATGTTATTTGCTTTTTTACTATGTGGACTATTCTAATGATTATATTTGGAATAGGTATTATATTATATTTACAAAAAGAATATAATAATAGGTTATATAACTTTAGTGCAAAAATAATTTCAGAAATACATAATGAAGTTCCTGAAAAAGAAGCAGAAGTAATTGATAAGATATATAGTAATGAAGATAATAAAAATGAAATTGATAGTGGAAAAGAAATTTTAAATAAATACGGAATAACAACTGATACATCAACTTGGGGAGATACAGGTATGGATTTTTCATATAAAGTAATAATTGGTATATCAGTTTTATTCTTATTTTCAGCAGTTTCAATTTATTTAGCATTTTTAATTTATTATAGAAATCAAAAAAGAAAGTGGGAAAACTTAAATAGATATTTTCAAAATATATTAAAAGGACTTGAAACAGTTGATTTAAAAGATGAAAAAGAAGGCATCGAAAGTATTGTAAAAAACGATATATATGATGTAACAATGTTATTAAAAGAGGCAAATAGTGAGCTTACAACTATTAATAAAAAAACAGAAAAGTTAATTGCTGATATTTCACATCAACTAAAAACACCTCTTACATCTTTAAATATGATAAACGACTTATTATATGAAGATATGCCAGAAGAAAAAAGAAAAGAATTTTTAGATAATATGCACTTTGAATTAGAAAAAATATATTGGCTAATTAACACATTATTAAATATGGCAAAATTAGATTCAAGAACAATTGTATTAAAGAAAGAACCAGAGAATCTAAATGTAATGTTAGATGAGTTAAAAAAAGAATTCAGTATAATGTGTGAAACTGAAAATGCTGAAATTGAAATAAATGTTGATAAAAATATAGAAATAAATTGTGATAAAAAATGGACAAAAGAAGCTATTTCAAACTTAATTAAAAATGCAATAGAACATAATGCTAAGAAAATAAAAATTAGTGCAACAAAAAATGCAGTTTATACTCGAATTTTTATTGAAGATAATGGAGAAGGAATAGATAGTAAAGATATTAGACATATTTTTGAAAGATTTTATAAAACTAAAAACAGTAAAGATAATAGTTTAGGTTTAGGACTAGCATTTACTAAAAGTATTATATTAAATCAAGATGGAGATATTAAAGTAACAAGTAAGAAAGGGTATGGCACGAAGTTTATAATTGAAATTTAAACTTTAGGGAGTTTTCCTTAAAGTTTATTTTTTCTTAAAATTTTCTTAAAGTCACTTTAGAGTCATTTTAAGTTATTATAATAAAGAAAAAAGAAGGGAGAATTTTTTTGATGGAAATATTAAAAGTAGAAAACTTAACAAAAAAATATGGTAAAAAGGAAGCAAGTGTTACAGCATTAGATAATGTATCTTTTAGTGTAGAACAAGGAGAGTTTGTTGCAATTATTGGAGCAAGTGGAAGCGGTAAATCTACACTTTTACACTTAATTGGAGGGGTAGATAGACCAACTAGTGGAAAGGTTTTTATAAATGGTACAGATATCTACAAATTAAATAATGATAATTTAGCCATTTTTAGAAGAAGGCAAATAGGGCTTATTTATCAGTTTTATAACTTAATACCAATTTTAAATGTAAAAGAAAATATCACTTTACCTTGTGATTTAGATGGTAAAAAAGTTGACCAAAAAAGATTGAATGATTTATTAGATACATTAGGTTTAAAAAATAGAATAGACCATTTACCAAATGAATTATCAGGAGGGCAACAACAAAGAGTTTCTATAGGTAGAGCCCTAATTAATAATCCAGCATTAGTATTAGCGGATGAACCAACTGGAAATCTAGATAGTAAGTCTTCAAGAGATATAGTTGATTTATTAAAATTATCTAATAAAAAATATAAACAAACATTAATATTAATTACACATGATAACAATATTGCAGAAGAAGCTGATAGAGTAATTACAATTCAAGATGGAAGAATTATTAAGGATGAAAAATTAAGATAGAAAGGAGAGCAAAATGAAGATTTTAAACAAAATAACAGTAGAAGATCTTAAATTAAATAAAAAAAGAACTATTGTAACAATTTTAGGAATTTCACTTGCAGTTGCTCTAATGTGCGCAGTTACTAGTTTTGTATCTAGCTTTCAATCTGCAATAGTAGAAAGAACTAAAAAGGTAGACGGTAGTTATCATTTATTAGTAAATGATATAAGTTCAGAACAGTTAAATTATATTAAAAATAATCCAAATATTGATAAAACCTTTGTTACACAGCAAGTAGGTTATTCTGTAATAGATGGAACAAAAGAAAATGATAGAAATTATTATGAAATAAAAGCCTATGATGATGAAAGCTTTAAAGATAGAGGTATTAATTTAGAAGCCGGCAGACTTCCACAAAATGATAATGAAATTTTGATGATAAATTCTATGTATATAGGAGATATTACATTAGCAGATGGAAGCAAAGTAGCAATAAAAGATAAATACAAACTAGGAGACAAAATAAAACTAGATATTGGTTCTTTAGATGTTGATTTACTAGCAAATAAGTTAAATGATGAATATCTTACAGCTAATGGAATGGAAAATAAAACAAACTTTGATAGAAATGCAAAAGAATTCCAAAGTCAGGAAGTAAAAGAATATACTATTGTTGGAATAATTTCAGATATTCAAGGATATGGTTCTAGTAGTTTACCAATATCATTGTTAGTTACAAAATTAGATAATATAGATACTAGTAAAAATATGGGAGTTGGAGTTATATTAAAAAATCCAAAAGATACTTATCAATTAAAAGATAATTTAGTAAAAAACCTTAAAATTGATAGTAATAAAATAAGTGAAAATAATGAATTATTAAAATATTTGGGAGTTTTTTCAAAAGATACAACTACTAAAACTGTTGTAATATTAGCTGTAATTGTAATAGGAATTATTCTATTTACATCTATTTTTGTAATAAGAAATAGTTTTAATATTTCTTTAACAGAAAAAACTAAAGAATTAGGAATGCTTGCAAGTATAGGTGCAACTTCTAAACAAATAAAGAAAAGTATTTTGTTTGAAGGATTTATAATAGGTGTAATTGCAATACCAATTGGAATTATAATAGGACTTTTAGCAATTTACATAGTTTTAGCTATTGTTAATCAATTATTAATGGACTCTAATATAGTTGATAATTTTGACTTAAAATTTGTTATATCACCAATAGCAATAGCAGTTTCAGTAATAGTTTCAATAATTATGATATTTGTTTCTTCTTTAAAACCTGCAAAAAGGGCAGCTAAAATAACACCAATTGATGCAATTAGAGAAACCAGTGATGTGAAAATATCAAGTAAGAAATTAAAAGTATCAAAATTAACAAAGAAACTTTTTGGAATACCTGGAGAGATAGGAGCAAAGAACTTTAAAAGAAGTAAAAAGAAATATCGTACAACTATATTTTCAATAATACTAAGTATTATATTATTTATATCAATGAATGCTGTTATTGAAAATGTTTTTAAAGCCTCAGATTATATGTATTCAGAAAATGGGGAAGATAATATAGTAGTAAATACGCCATCAAGCGATGAAAAATCAAAATATGAGTATTTTGATAAAATATTAAAGTTGGATAATATTGAAAAATATGCTATTGTAAAAGAATTTACAGCTTCAGTAGGAAGTAATTATGTGTCTAAACAATATGAAGAACTATTAAATCAATCATCAAAAGGAAGCAAAGGAGTAACAACAAATGTAACAATAGATGAAGTAAATATTTCTATCGTTTCAGTAGGAGATGCACAATATAAAGAATATTTGAAAGAATTAGGTTTGACTGAGAAAGAAACAGAGGGAAAAGGAATTTTATATGACCAGTTTTGGGGAAAACAAGAAGATAAAAGAATTCAATATAGTGTTTTAAATATTAATAATGGTGATGAATTAGAATTTGAATATTTAAAAGAAAATGAAGAAAATCCTGGTAAAGTTAAGATACCAATCATTTTAAAAACTGATAAAACGCCAATGTCAATGTTTAAAGAAAATAATGGAGAACCTGTAATAATAATATCTGATTCTTTAATGAAAGAATATGAAGATAATTTACAAGCAGTAAATTTAAGAACAACAGGAATATACATAAAATCAAGTGATCCATATAAATTAGAACAAGAAATTGAAAATATAGATAGTACAAATAAAAATATGATATTTAATATTGAGCAAAGCAGAAAGCAAAATGAAACAATGTCATTAATTTTATCAATTTTCTCTTATGGATTTATCATTGTAATATCTGTTATTGGAATTACAAATATATTTAACACCATTACAACAAATATGGCATTAAGAAGTAAAGAGTTTGCGGTATTAAAGTCAGTTGGTATGACAAATAAGGAATTTAAGAAAATGATAAATTATGAGAGCTTACTTTATGGAATAAAATCTATTTTTTATGGTATTCCAATAGGATTAATATTATCTTATGTAATTTATAAAGTAATGAGTGAAAGTCTGGAAACAGAATATAGGTTTCCATTAATACCTGTAATTATATCTATTGTGGCAGTATTTATTATTATATTTATCACTATGAGGTATGCTAGTAAAAAGAGTCAGAAGATTAATTTGATTGAAACAATAAGAAGTGAAAATATCTAAGAAAATACTTTTAAAGGAGAATAATAGCATGTTAAATTTAAGTCAAATAACGATATATAGTGCTTTATGTGCAATACTTCCATGTAGCATTTATCTTATAATAAAAAGAAGAAAAGAACATAAAATACCAATTTTACTAATAATTATATTTGTGTTATATCTGTGGCAAGTATATAACTTAACTGGTGCAGGAGGACTTACAGATATAATATATGTTCCAGATGGTGCAATTAATAATAGTATTATAAAAGCAAATATAAACCTTATACCTTTTAATAGTATTGATATTAGTTTTTTCTTAAATATATTAATGCTTATTCCGTTAGGTTTTTTAGTTCCACTTATTTGGAAAGATTATCGCAAATGGTATAAAACAATGTTGCTAGGGGCTGGTTTTTCTTTGATGATAGAAATATCTCAATTAGTTACAACTCGTGCAACAGATGTAAATGATTTAATTGCAAACACAGTGGGGGCTTTAATTGGATATGTAATATGGAAAGTATTTTTTAGAAAACACTTAAAAGAGCCAGTAAATGGAAATATGGATGTAATATGGTATATAGTACTTAGCTTTTTAGGAATGTTTTTTCTTTATTATCCATTTTGGTTTTATGATAAGATTGCAATTAATTTTTAAATAAAAAATTAAATTTGAAAATTTGTTGAAAAAGAATAAAAAATTTGATATTCTATTTTAGAAAAATGAATAAGAGGAATAAAAAATGAAAAAAAATATATTATTAAAAACAATAATTTCAATAATATTAGTTACGCTTTTAGTTGGAATAATCAGCATAGGAACAAATAAAGTAACAGCAAATGATCAATATAAAATTAATGAAAAGAACTTGGAAATACCAATATTTTTATATCACCATATAGTAGATAATAAATCAGAAATTGAATATGATTATATGCAGACAAGCAAAGATACATTTGAAAAACAAATCACAGGACTAGAAAACTCTGGATATCATTTTATTAGTTATGATGATTTAATTCAATATAAAGAAGGAAAGAAAACATTATATAAAAAGTCTGCTGTTTTAACATTTGATGATGGATATGAAGATGTTTACAAAAATGCATACCCAATTCTAAAAGAATATAATATTCCATTTACAATGTTTATAATAACAGATTATATGGGAACAAATACATATATGACATGGGATGAAGCAAAAGATGTGCAAAATAGTGGGTTGGGAATAATTGCTTCACATAGTCAAAATCATGAGGATTTTTCTAAACTAAGTGTAGAACAGGCAGTTGAAAATGTAAATAATTCTTATAAAACTATAGAAGAAAATTTAGGAAATCAGAAAATAAAAATATTTGCATATCCTTATGGATTATACGGAGAAGGTCAATCAGAAGCTTTAGAAAAAGAAGGATATATAGTTGATTTAACAGATAATAAAATAAACAAAAGCAAAGACTTAAATGTATATGGATTACATAGATGTTATCCTTTAAATGACTCTGTATTTAAGATGAAACTAAAAATTATATACAGAAGTATTAGATATTAAGTAGAAATTTTTACAATAAAAAATGTAAGAAATAAAAAGCATCGTAAAGTAGTTATATTAATAATTACTTTATTTTGTAATAATTAATATATGACAAATAGTAATTTGTCTCGCAGATTGCAAATTAAAATTTTAAATAAAATGAGCAAATAATTGTATAAGATTTAGAATGAGTATATTAGTTTCGATATGCTCATTTTTAATTAAAATAAGGTGGAATTTTTCATAAGTCTTTATTAATTATGTAAAACACAAAAATGTTGTATAATATAGTTGTAGTTCTATATTGCGATATTTTAAAGTATAAGGAGGTAATTTATTTGAGAGAGTTATTTATTGAAAAAGTAATTGATAAGACTGAAAACTTTTTAGACAATAACCAAAGAAAAATGTTAAAAGAAATACTAAAAGAAATATGTTTAAATTACCAAATAGAAATATTAGAGCAAAACCAAAGAGAAGAAATACAACACAATAACGAAGAATTATTAAATAAATTTATATCTTCAAAAGAAATTGAAGGATGTTCAAACAGAACTTTAAATTACTACAAGGATAATATTACTAAAATGCTAGAAAAAATAAATTTACCAATTGAAGAAATTACTACAGAAATTTTAAGAGATTATCTAGCTGATTACAAAAATAATTCTAAGGCAGGAATGGTTACAATAGATAATATAAGAAGAACATTATCAAGCTTCTTTGCTTGGTTAGAAAATGAAGATTATATTGTAAAAAGTCCTGTTAGAAGAATACACAAAGTAAAGACCACCAAAAGAGTTAAAGAAACATTAACAGATGAAAATTTAGAAAAATTAAGAGATACTTGTTCAAATGTAAGAGATTTAGCAATATTAGAACTATTAATATCTACTGGAATGAGAGTGGGAGAACTGACTAGATTAAATATTTCTGATATGGATTTTCGAGAAAGAAGCTGTGTAGTTTTAGGTAAAGGAAATACTGAAAGAGAAGTATATTTTAGTGCAAAAAGTAAAATGTACATAGAAAAATATTTGGAAACTAGAACAGATGATAATGAAGCATTATTCGTATCATTAATAAAACCATATAACAGATTAGGAATATCAGGAATTGAAATTGTTATAAGAAATTTAGGAAAAGAAGCAAATATAAATAAAGTACATCCACATAAATTTAGAAGAACAATGGCTACTATGGCTATTGATAAAGGTATGCCAATAGAACAAGTACAAAAATTATTAGGGCATATAAAAATAGATACTACAATGGAATATGCTATGGTAAATCAAAATAATGTAAAAAATTCACATAGAAAGTATATTACTTAAAAACTCTAAAAGTGTAGACAAATAAGGAAAAATGTAATATAATGGTAATGAAAAAATTGAAAGGAGTAATGATGTTATGCTAGTAATTTTAGAAGGACTAGATAACACAGGAAAAACAACTATTGCAAAAATGTTAATGCAATATTATAAGATACAAGGGAAAAATGCAACTTTAGCAAAAGAATTGAGTACCCCAATATGAGAGCAAATAAAACAACTTTCAAAGGAAGGAAAATTAACACCAGAATTAAAAACATATCTTTTTGCAGCTGATAGGAGATTATTATTAGATGGGTTAGGACAAGTCAACAAAGATGATATAGTGATTTTTGATAGATATGTGCCTTCTGCTATTGCATATAGAATGGCAGATGGAGTAGATAAGGATTGGGTAAAGAGTGTAAATAAAAATTTCCCAAGACATGATTTAGGATTTTATATTGATATTACACCTGAAACTTCGATTGAGAGAAATACAGATCAAAAATTTAATATACTATATTCTTATGAACATTTAGACAGAGTAAGAAAAGCATATATGAGCATATTGGATGAATATTCTTTACAAAAAATAGATGGTAATAATAGTATTGACAATATTTTTAAACAAATTGCAACAAGAATTAATCATAGATTAAATGAAAGAGAAGAAGAAATGGAGAGATAATTGATGATAGATTTAAAAAAAGTCCAAGAAGAAATATATCAAAATAAACTTGATAAAGGTTTTAATGTAACTGACATAAACAAGGAATTCTGTCTGACTTATGGAGAAATGGCAGAAGCCTATGAAGCATGGAGAAAAAACAAGGATGATTTAGGTGAAGAACTGGCTGATGTTACTATTTACCTTTTAGGTTTATCCGAAATACTTAATGTTGATTTAGAATCTGAAATATTAAAAAAAGTTAATAAGAATAAACATAGAGAGTATAAAATAATTAATGGTGTGAATACAAGGGTTAAAGAGTATGATGATAAGAATGATAATAAATAGATATTAAGGAGTATCATATGAATATTTATATAGCGACCAAGTTATTTAGTTTTTTTGATAGAAGAATATCTTATATGATGTATGAAATAACAGAAAATGTTATAAAGGAATTAAAAATAAATAATTACCATATATTTTTGCCTTTTAAAGAAAGTAATAAAAAAGTATCAATGACTGGAAATGTAAGTAAGAATATTTTTGATGCTGATATAAATTCTTTGAAAAACATAGATGTATTAATAGGAATTGTTGATGGATTATCATTAGATGCTGGAATTGGATTTGAAGTAGGATATTGTATAGCTAAAAGAATACCAATTATTCTATTTTCTACGGACTTTATAAATTCTAAAATAGGTAATTTTCAAAAATTTCAATATGACCCTATTTGTAAAGACAATGTAAATATATTTAAATATGAATATATCAATAATAATAATCTTTCATATGTCGATGAATTAGATTTTAATATAAAAACATTCAAAGAATATGTAAAAAGAAAAATGAAAGAAACACTTAAAAATTATAAAAATAGCAATAAGTTTTTTAGTGAATTTGAGAATGATGTTTTTATTGACTTTTCAGGAATGAAATATGAATGGAACAAGAAAATAGCTAATAATTTAGAAAACAAACTAAGTGAACAAAATTATAAATGTATTCAAAGTGATAGATATTCTTCCGAATTTAATGCAGTAAAAGAATTAGAAAAATTAATTAGTTCTAAAATTTTAGTCATTAATTATGACGAAAATGAACCTGATTTTGGAAGTTCTATTCTACAAGGAATAGCTTATTATTATAATAAAATAATTATAGCTTATGAAACACATCAAGTTGATTATTATGTAGATGGTGGTCAACACATGGGAGTGAATTTAATGCTAGAACAATCAGCTACTAAGATTTGTAGGGATTATAATGAATTAGAAAAAGTAGTATTGGAAGAATTAAAAAAGGTGGTTAAAGAATGAAAATAAGTGATTTGAATCAAAAATATGATAAATTACAACAAGAATATGGAGCTAAAGAATTAACATCTATATATAATGGTGGTTGTACAAATAATCCAGATATTTGTTTTGTGTTTATGAATCCAACTGGAAGGAATATTGCATCTAGTCCTAATTGGAAAGGTAGAAGATCACCATGGATAGGAACTAAAAATATATGGAAATTATTTTATAGAATTGGATTACTTGACGAAAGAATATATGAAGAAATTCAAAAAAGAAAACCACAGGAATGGGATGAAAAATTTGCTGACTTAGTATATGATGATGTAGAACAACATAAATATTTCATAACTAATCTTGGAAAATGTACTCAAGTTGATGCAAGAGTATTACCAAATTCAGTTTACAGCCAATATCTTGATTTATTATGCAAGGAAATTGAAATAATTAATCCTAAGATAATTATAACTCTTGGAAACCAAGTTAGTTCTATTGTATTAAATAAAAATATATCAGTATCACAATGCAGGAAGCAAAGTTTTCCAAGAAATATTGCAGGAAAGAGTTATAGTGTATATCCTGTCTATTATCCTATTGGAAATGGAATGATGAATATAGATAAAGCAATAGAAGATTTAAATTACATTATAAGAACAAATTTTAAAAGTCAAAAAGATATGGATGATTATGAGAGATAATTGTATACAGGTAGCTCAAAAACTACCTGTAATTTATTATTATATAATTATCTCTACAAATTACAATTTAATAGTTAGGAAGTATTAGATATTATAAAATTCAAGAAATGGTTAATAGAGCAATTGATAATTATTGCTCTATTTTTGTATGACGGGCATATCAATGCTCTGTGGTGAAAGTCCACTGAGGCGTAGTTACCGACGAACTCTAAAGCA
>CALXFI010000025.1 GCA_944387535.1 uncultured Clostridia bacterium
ATTTATATCTGGTTCTCCATCATCATCTGTATCTACATTTACATCTGGTTCTTTATCTCCATCTGTGTCTATATTTAAGTCTGCATCCCCATCATCATCTGTATCTATATTTATGTCTGGCTCTCCATCTCCATCTGTATCTATATTTATATCTGGTTCTCCATCATCATCTGTATCTACATTTACATCTGGTTCTTTATCTCCATCTGTGTCTATATTTATATCAGGGTCTTTATCTCCATCTGTGTCTATATTTATATCAGGGTCTTTATCTCCATCTGTATCTATATTTATATCTGCATCTCCGTCATCGTCTGTATCTATATTTATGTCTGGTTCTCCATCTCCATCTGTATCTATATTTATGTCTGGTTCTCCATCTCCGTCTGTGTCTATATTTATATCTGGTTCTCCATCATCATCTGTATCTATATTTATATCTGGCTCTTTATCTCCATCTGTATCTATATTTATATCTGGCTCTCCATCATCATCTGTGTCTATATTTATATCTGGCTCCCCGTCTCCATCTGTATCTATATTTACATTTGAATCTTTATCTGGACCTGTTATTGTTATATTTCCATCTTCATCTACTTCTGCTTCATATCCTCCATGATTTATATCTACATTTCCTGTATCTGGATCATATTCTGCTGTTGAATCTGGATCTTTTTTATTTAATTCATCTTGTATTTGATCTGCTTTATCTTCTCCTGCCAAATCTTTATCTATATTATCCAATGCATCTTCTATATCATTTACTACATCTTCTCTATTGTTTGTTAATTCTCCACTTATCTGCACCTCAAACATATGGTCTTTGTAATCTACCTCATATGTATTGTTTGATGGTTGATACTTAACTGTTGCATCAGGGTCATTTGCTTGTAATTTTTTCTCAAAAATATCAGCTATCTCTTGGTCTGTATAGCCTTTCCCTGCTACTTCTATTTGTGTTTCATTCCATAATAGCTGTATTTCTTCTCTTATATTTGCTAAATCTGTTTGTTCTTTTGCTTCTCCTACTTTTCCTAATATTCCATTATCTCCTGTAAGTGATGCTATCGTTATTCCTGCAAGAATTAGTAGAACAACTATTGTAACTACTAATGCAACTAAAGTAATTCCGCTTATTTCCTTTTTGTTGTTGAACATTTTTCCATCTCTCCTTAATTTTTATATCAATTTTTACATTATCTTAAACATAATATATTGTGTACAGTTATAGTATATAAGAAATGTACAATATTTTCAATATACTTAATATTACATTTTTGTTACAAAAATGTTACATAATAATTTGTGTTTCGACAATAAAAAAAACTGCCTGTCAAACAAGCAATTTCCTTTTTTTTATTATTCGTCTTTTATTCTTTTTTTTAATTTTTTGTTTTACTTTTTGTTCACCTTTTTAACTTTATATTTTTATTTTTCTATTTTTACTTTTTTATCTTTTACCTGTTCTATTTTATGTTTTCTATTTTTCGTTTCTCCTATTTACAAAATCTATGTCTACCAATAGTTACAGTCATAGGTCTTGACCAAATCCATTTATTAGTAGCAGTTGAAGGGTTAAAATAATAAATAGCACCATAAGTTGGATCCCAACCATTTAAAGCATCTTGCGCTGCTTTTTTAGCTGTCGAATTTGGTGTTAAGTTTATTTGTCCATCTCTTACAGCATCAAAAGCACCCGATTGGTATATTACACCTGAAATCGTATTTGGAAAAGAACTACTTTTAACTCGATTTAAAACAACCGCTCCAATTGCAACCTGTCCTGTATATGGTTCTCCTCTTGCCTCTCCATAAATAATTCTAGAAAGTAAATTCAAGTCACTGGAATTACTTGTTGTAGAAGATGAAGAACTAGAACTATAAATTCCCATAGCTTTAAGTGTTGCAGGTCCCGCAATTCCATCTACTGTTAAACCATTCTTCCTTTGGAAATATTTAACTGCTTCTAAAGTCTGACTTCCAAATATACCATCTACATTACCATTATAATATCCCCATCTTTTAAGCTTTTCTTGTATTTGTCTTACTTCATCACCTCTAGAGCCATATTTAGATAAAGCTTCTACTTCACTGTTATTTGTAGAATACATAAAAATAACAGTTCCAAACAATAGAATTATAAATGTAATTACTAAACTAACCTTTATACTTTTTTTATTTAAAGTTTTTTCTTTTATTCTATTAGTTTCATTTATTTTTTTATTTCTTATTTTTTCTTTTTTTATCTTTCCTCTTTTTCTTTTAATATTTTCAAACATAAAATCACCTAAATGAAAAAAATTTCTTTTTACTATTTTTATCATTTAAGTGATTTATTATACATTTTATGATTGTTTTTCCATAAGAAGTAATAATACTTTTTTGATAAAAGTACTTAAAATCCTTTATTTTATCATTATTCCATGGTAAAATGTTAGAAAAAAGGAGAAAAACTTGGAAAGTAAAGAATTTTATAGAAAAATAAATGAATATATAAAGTCATTAGAAAAAGAAGAAATAATAAATTTCGTAAATAATATCATAAGAAAGATTCCCGAAAGTAAATATGAAGAAATATTATGTATTATAAATAGTAATAATCTAAATATTGATAAAACAGAAATAGAACAAAATATAAAAAAATATAAAGAAAAATTTAATGAAATTGAAGAAAAAAATTTATATTTTTATGCAGAACAATATGAAGATTATTCATATGGATGGGATGATTGGAATACAGAATATACAGATAAGGATAATTTAGAGGCTATTATAGTAGGAGCTGTTAAATATGCTGTTAAATTAGTAAACTATAAAGAATACCATTATGCAAAAGAAATGTTTGATATGATCTTAAAAACAAATTATACTGCATTTGATGAAGAAATGGGAGAAACTTTTGAACTTTCTTTATCAGAATTACAAGAATATGGCTTAATTTCAGTAAATGTACCTGTATTATGTTCATATATAATTTATGTAACTTACCAAACATCAAAAAACAAAGTAGAAGATATATATAATTATTTTAAAAATAATCCTGATTTTAGAGATGTATCAATTGAAGATTCTTTCAAATTAGGAAGTGAACAATTAACAAATATAGATGACTTCTTTGCAAGCTGGATAAATTTTTTATCTCAAGTAAATGGCGATTTGGAATATCGTCTTTTAAAAGAAGCTCTAATTTATACTGACTTTAAGGACTATAGAAAATATATAAATGAATTTACAAAAAATCAACCAAAAATTTATATTGATATTTTTGAATATTTAGAAAAAGAAAATAGATTAGACGAATTAAAAAATTTAGGAAATCAAGTTTTAAAAACATTAAATAATAATCAAAAAGTAGGAAGTGATATAACTTTATATTTATCCAAAATTGATACCAAACATAAAGAATCATATATTTGTAGTTCCTTTGTGTTTAAACCTGATATTTTAAATTTATTAAGAATAATTAATAATGGATATTATAAAAAACACGAAAATGAAATAAAAAATAAAATAGAAAAAGTTATTCACACTAGATCCAAAGAAATATACACATTAGATAAAGACAAATGTTCTTTATTATACTTCTTTTCTGGTGATTTTGAAAAATTTTATAATGAAAACATAAAACACAAAGACTCACTAGGTTGGACTTATTCATTTATAAAGACCTCAGTATATTTATGGCTATTATTATTAAATAATTCTAATAAAACAACTAAAGCCTATTCAAAACTTTTATCTGCAGTTTTTTCAGATATAGGATATTCTGAAAAAGAAAGTTCATTTCTAGGTAACGATATTTATGAAATATGGCAAGAGTGGAAAAATAATTTTAAGTTAGACGAAAATATAAAAAAGAAAGTAATAAACTGGTTAAATGAAATAATAGAAAAAAGAGTAGCTGCTATTTTAGAAGGAAATCATGTTAAATCGTATTATAAAGCTGCACTGTTAGTAGTAGCTTATGATGAATTACTATTATCACAAAACTTAGAAAGTAAAGATGAATACATTAAATATTATACAAATAAATATTCAAGACGTTCTGCATTTAAACGTGAATTAAACAATTTGTTATAATATAATAACATATGAATTTTTAAGGATAAGTAATAATATTCTTAAAATTGTATTGTATTATAAAACTACTCAAACGAGTAGTTTTTATATATTATTTTTTATTTACTATTAATAATTTAACAATAAAATTTCAGTTCTTCTACACGAAAATGCTCTTTCCATTTTGACACAATTGAAAAATATTGAGCAGCAATAATTTCTAGTAAATAATTTAATTCTTTTTGAGGAATATTACTACTATTATTTGCCAATATACATCCGCCATTTTTTGTTAACCATATTTTTGTCGAATTTGAAGTTGGTCTTCCTTTTGATACATGAACGTGAATTGGTTCATTGTTTTCATTTGACCAAAAATATATTTTATATCCGCATTATTTCAAATAAACTAGGCAATTTTTATTCCTCCCTCTTTTGCATACTTAAAAAATAAATGTGCATTATGTTCCAAAAACTCTGTAAACTTTTTAATTTCTTCTTCACTGTAGCCCTCTTTTATTATCCAATTATAACTTGGAAGTTCACATCTAGCACTATCAAAGCCATCATCAGTCGGTCTTTCAAAATGAACTTCTACTGTATCAACTCCATCTTTATTAATTATTTGTGAAAATGTAACTTCTGTTTTATCTGCAAATTTCATGTATGGATACATCATCTTTGCCTCTCTCCTTTCTTTTATAAACAATAATTACAAAAATTAATTTATTATACTTTTTATGGTTATTTTCCATTTTATTTTTTGCTGTTTTTTGACCCCGTCCTAAAAAACAGCTATGAGCAATAATTACAAAGAATTGCTTCTAATCCTACTTCTAAGTCTATTAAGCCATTTTTATAATTAAGATCTAAATCTCTTAAAGCTTGAAGGACCTCTTTTAATTCTTCCTCTGTAAAATATTTGCTCTGAGTTTTGTATTTATTAACAAGAAAAGTTTGGTTAGGCTTTAAACTTAAAGAAGTCACAATATCTTTATTATATCTAGTTGCTAACTTTAAGAAATAAAGTTTCTTAAAATGGTTATAAAGCATAACTAAAATTCTTTGTATAGGCTCTTTATTATAAATTAAATTCTTTAATACATCTATTGCTTTCCTTGTTTGTTTTTGACCTAAATTATCTGTTAAATCAAATATAACCGCTTCTAGTTTTTTTATTGTTAAACTATCAACATCTTCTTTTTTAATTACTCCACCTTTTCCTGCATATTCTATAAGCTTTCTTATTTCATTTATCACATCTTGCATATTAGTTCCACATATTTCTATAAAATATCTTAAAGTACTATCATCTATTTTAACTTCATATGCATTACATATAGCTTTTACTCTTTTTTCTATTTGCACAGGCTTTTGGAAATCAAACTTACAAACAATTCCTTGTTTATCTAAAGTCTTAAATAATTTTAATCTACTGTCTGCTTCTTCTTCAATAAAGACTAAAATAACACTTTGGTTTATTATATCAATATTTTCATTAATATAATCATTTATTTTTTCTTTTAGGTCGCTTAGTTCTTTATTTTTCCTTTTACCTTCTGCTTTAAAAAGCCCTGTGTTTCTTGCAATAATTAGTTTTTTTTCATAGCCAAATGCAGGTGTTTCTATATCTTGAATTAATTCTTTTACATTTGTTTCATCTATTAATATATAATTTATACCTTTTATAGTTTCACCAAATAATTTTCTTATTCTTTTTACATTATTTTCTAACAAAAACAATTCTTCACCATATAGAAGATATAAACTATTTAATTTTCCTTGTTTTAATTCCTTTTCTAAATTATCAATAGATGTCATTTATTTACTCCTTATTTTCCAAGTATTATTCTAAATATTTCTGCTATACTCCAACATTGTGCTATTGTTCCTTTTGGTAATTGTGGTTTAGTAGAGTCATAAAGTTCTGCAATACTCCCAATGCAACCATTCTCATATATTTCTTTAGAAAATGTTTTCTTAGTTTTTTCTATAAATTTATTTATTTTTTGTTCTAATTCTTGTCTTTCTTCTTCATCTTCTGTATTATTCTTTATATTTTTTAAAGCATTATAATATAAACCTAAAAGCCATGGCCAAGTTATTCCTTGATGATAACTTGTATCTCTATGTTTTTCATCACCTTCATAAACTTCTACATAGTTTTCTTCACCTTTTGATAAAGTTTTTAATCCATATGCATTTAATAATTTCTTTTCAACTACTTTTATTACATTATTAGCTTCTTCTGAATTTACATCCATAACAGGATAGGTCAAACTTAAAGCAAATAATTGATTTGGTCTTACTTTGCTATCTCCTATTACATCATATAAACATTTTGTTTTAGGATTATAAAATTCTTCTTGGAAAGACACTTTACATTTTTCTGCTAAATCTTTATATTTTTTAGCAGTTAAAAGATGTCCAAATTTAATGCTTAAATCTGCCATAATTCTATTTGCATTATACCATAAGCTATTTACTTCAACTGCTTTTCCATTTCTTGGTGTAACTGCTTTTCCTTGGAATTTTACATCCATCCATGTATTTTGTGTATTTTCTGTTCCTGAAACAATTAGCCCATCTGTATCTAAGTAAATATTATTTTCATCAACATCAATACCACTGCAATAATTTTCGATTATTGTTTTCATTACATCATACATTTCTTCTTTAACAAATTTATAGTCTTTTGTGTAATCTAGATATTTTTGTACTGCTTCGAATAACAAAAGCGAAGCATCTACACTATTATAAAGTGGTCTGTTATCATAACCAGAATATCCATTTGGAACTAAACCATGTTTAACATCTCTTATCATTGTTTTTAAAACTTCTTTTGCATAATCATATCTTTTAGTTACTAATAATATTCCTTCAAAAGAAATTAAAGCATCTCTTCCCCAATCTAAGAACCAATGATATCCTGCAATTAATGTATGTAATCCAAAACTATATCTATTTACTACAAAATTATCTGAAGCTAATACGAATGTTTTTATTAATTCATTTTCTTTTTTCTCTTTTTGAGTTTTAGCTTTTTCATTTATAAGCTCTGAACTTTCATATATTTTGTTTACCCTTTTTTCTTCTTTTTCTATTAAATCTTTAACATCAATTTCTTCAATATTATCTTCTAATGAACATACAAAAGAAAGTTCCTTAACTTCTTTTGCTTTTATCTCTACTTCATATCTTCCAGGTACTGCATGATTTTCTTCTGCACTAAATCCTCTTTTTTCTTCTTCAATATAAAACATATTATTAAAACTATCATTTATATGCTCTATATATTTCCCATCTGATAAATTTATATAAATAGGTGTATAAGAATTTTCATCTACTTCTATTCTTACTTTATTATCACGAATTTGTTGTTTTAAATTAAAGCAATGGTCTGCATTTACAGTATGGAAATCTCTAAAATTAATTACAGGTGCAAGTGTTAGTTTTGCTCTAGTTGCTCCATTTTTTATTTTGTAATATATTCCAACTGTATTTTTCCCATAATCCATACAAATAGTTTTAATTATTTCTATTTTCCCTATTTTATATGTAAAAGTTGGTACAATATTCTTTTCAAAACTTGCTTGATACTTAAATCCTTTTGAAATATATTCTTTTCCAATATTAGTATAAAGATTATATTTCTTTCCTCTAACTTCAATACTTTCATCTAGTTTTGAAAGTATTAAAAACCTCCTTGCAGGTGGTGTTAAACTTGCAACTAATAATCCATGATATTTTCTTGTATTAGCTCCAATTATAGTAGATGAACTATATCCACCTATTCCATTTGTGATTATCCATTCTTTGTCTAAACCACTTTCTAGATTTAAACTTTCTTTTGTGAATTCCATAATTTCCTCCTATTTTCTATCATTTAATTTACTATTTTCTAATTTTTTTAACATTTCCGCCCTAATTTCTTGTGGAGATTTTTTTCTAGTAGTATTATTATTCCTTCTTTGTTCTAAATTTTTTCTAGTAACACTATTCTTTCTTGGTGCCTTGCCTCTTCTACTTTTTGCCTTTTCTTTCTGATTTCTTTGTTTTGCCTTTGCTTCTGCCTTTCTGTCTGCTTCTCTAATTGAAGCAATTCTTTCACTGTATTTACTACTAAATTTACTTTTGGATTTAAGTGGTGTTTGCTTTCTTTCACTACCATTTTTAGCAGCTTTTATATCTTTTTTCTTCATTTTCTTTTTAATCTTGTTTATTCTTTTTTCTTCTCTTAATTTATTGCTAAGCATCAAATATTGTGGATCATTTTGTTTATCTTGATATCTTAAATCATCACAAATAAGTTCAATAATAGAAGAAGCAACTAAGCTTGGATCATGTCTTACTAAATCATCTTTTATCATAGATAAATTTCTTTGTAAAAACTTAACACCTTTCACTTTATCTACATCTTGTTCTACTAAATCTTGTCCTTCCATATTATATTTCTTTATAAACTCTGGAATAACTTCACCAGTATCATAAATACAATAATCAATTATACCACTGCCACAATGTTCTATAATAGCATTAATATGGTCTGAAATACTATAGTTATCTGTTTGTCCTGGTTCTGTCATTATATTACAAACATATACTTTAATTGCTGTACTTTCTTTTATAGCTTTAGCAACTCCATTTATTAAAAGGTTTGGTATAACATTTGTATATAAACTTCCTGGCCCTATTACAATACAATCTGCTGCTTTTATAGCTTCTACAACTCCAGGTGCCGGCCTACAATTTGATGGGCTAATTGTTATCCTATTTATTTTAGTTAACTTATCCGCAACAACTTCTGGTATTCTAGATTTTTCTTCTACAATATAACCATTTGCAAGCTCTGCAACAATTTTCATTTCGTCTAAAGTAACAGGAATAACTCTTCCTATCATATTTAGAACTTCATTACTTTTAATTATTGAATCTTCAAAATTACCATTTACGCCTTTCATTGCTAAGAAATATATGTCAGAAAAATTTAACCCTCTTAGTTTTCCTTCTTTAAATTGATAATTAAATAATTTATCTATTTCTCCTTCTTTCGACGCCAAAGATACAATACTATCTTTAATATCATCAAGTGGTAATGTCTGTAATTCTTTTCTAGAATTTGTTTGCTCTTCTCCATAGTCAGATACTGTTACTATTGCTGTTAAATTATTAGTATAATTTTTTAATCCTGAAAGAACTGTATCTAAACCTGTTCCTCCACCAATTACTACAATATTAGGTCCTTTATCATAAACAGTTTTATTAAAAATAAGTGATTTCATATTTACATTTTTATTATTTTCCATTCTTTCATCACTTGCTTCAATTAAAACCTCCAAAGTTCTTTTATTTAAAAATACAAGACCTATTACAATAGCAAGAAAGCCTGCAACAAACACTGCTACAACCTGACCTACATCTACAAAAGAAATTTCCTTCATAACCAATATTCTAGCTAATCCATAGCATGCAAGTATAATACCTACTAAAATCAAAAACATCCATCTTTTCATTTTACTGCTTGATTTAAACCATTGAAAAAAACCTTTCATCATCCTACTCCTTACCTGTTTCGCATTTGGGACGTTTCCTTTGCGCATAAAATTTCGCATCTGGGACACATCCTATTTACCTATCACTTCTACTTCTAATTCTATCTTCTTTTGGAATTTTTTATAAACTTCTTCTTTGACTTTGTTTACTAATTCTAAAACATCTTTTGCAGTGGCATTTCCTTTGTTTATTATAAATCCTGCATGTTTTATAGAAACTTCCGCATCTCCAACAGAATATCCTTTTAGTCCTGCTTCATCTATTAATTTTGCTGTTATAAAATCTTCTCCTCTTTTAAATGTACTTCCTGCACTTGGATATTCTAATGGTTGTTTTTCTTTTCTGAATTTTGCATACTCGTCCATTTTAGCTTTTATTTCTTCAGTATTTCCTTTTTCAAGTTTTATTTCTACTTCTGTTACTATGTATTTTTCTTCTTTTAAAATACTTCTTCTATATTCAAACTTCATTTCTGAATTATTAAATATCTTTTCATTACCAGAATAATCCATGCAAGTAACGTTTTTTACAATATCTTTCATTTCCTTTCCATGTGCACCTGCATTCATTCTAACTGCCCCACCAAATGTTCCTGGTATTCCTGATATTTCCTCAAAACCAGTAAGAGAATTATTTAAAAACATCCTTCCTACTTTTGCAATCTTTTCTCCTGCGCCAACTTTAACTGTAAACTTTTTATCATCTAAAGTCTGAATGCTTATTCCTTCTATTTTTATCATTAAAGTAATACCTGGTATTCCTTCATCTAGCACTAATACATTACTTCCATTTCCTATAACTGTTACAGGTATATCATTTTCATTTGCTAAACTTAATATTTCTTTTAATTCTTCTTTATTTTCAATTTTTATTAAACACTCTGCTGGTCCACCAATCTTGAAACTTGTATATTTCTTCATTGGCTCGTTAAATAATATTCTATCTTCAGGAATTTCTAAATTAGCTTTTTTTATTATTTCTTTTAATTCCAAAACTCCACTTCCTTTAGTTCTCAAAAATTCTATTTTACTATATCATTTTTTTAGCTAAATTACAAGTAAAAAGAAAAAAAAGTAAAAGGAGGTCTTGTACTTATATTGCTTCTTTCCGTATAAAAAGAGGTTGCCAAATTTGACAACCCCTTTCAAAATTACTTGGAATTAGAATTGGAAGCAGATGACTTCCTAAAAGGACGATAATCCGTAAGAGCTGTTCCCTGAACACCAGTCTGTGTATTCACAAAATGGTGGTCTCCTGTATCAACGTTCTTCACATCGTACTGTCCATTCCCATTCATCCTTCCATTCCGAGACTTCACGCGTTCTCCATACTTTCCTTCATACCTTCCGATCTCAACCTTGCTCATGATAGCCTCCTTAATTTTGCAAACTTATAATGCCTTTATATTTTAGCACATCGCCTAGTTTATGTCAACTTTTTGTTGCTAATAATTATGGAGAAATCAGAAATTTATTAATTTGAAAATCCTCTCATATATTTAACTCTAAAATTTTATTTCTATTTACTGTACTCAAAATAAAATATATAAGTGTTTCTTTAGATTAGGCAAATTTGCGTAGGGGATATTAAGGGTAGCAAATTGCCGGTAAGCTCTGCTTAAATCTAAAGAAACACTCCAATCCCCTATTTTTTTATTAAAGATGTGTCCCCAATGCGAATTTTTTTACGCAATGGAAACGTCCCCAACGCGAACAATGAATACTTTTATATTTTATGAATATAAATTAAAAAGAATTTAAGGAGGAAATATGAAACCAAGTTTTTATGTTGTTAAGTTAAAAAGAAATATTTTGCCAATTATCTTTTTAGGTTTTACTCTGTGTTTACTTATCTTTTCTAAATCTAACCTCCCAGCTGTAAAATCTGGACTAACACTTTGGGCTACCTCTGTTGTTCCTTCACTTTTTCCTTTTTTTGTTGCCACTGAACTTTTAATGCACACAAGAATTGTAAGCATTTTAGGTCATTTATTAAATAAATATATGAAACCTTTATTTAATATTCGTGGTGAAGGTGCTTTTGCATTTATTATGGGAATTATTAGTGGATATCCGGTTGGAGCAAAAATTGCATCAAACTTTAGAAAAAATAATATTTGTTCTAAAGAAGAATGTGAAAGACTTCTTAGTTTTACAAATAACTCTGGCCCACTTTTCATAGTTGGTACTGTTGGTATTTTAATGTTTGGAAGTACAACCATTGGTATTTTACTTTTTATAACTCACATATTAGCTGGAATTAGTGTTGGTATTATTTTTAGATTTTGGAAAAAGAATAAAAATTCAGATTTTTCTTGCTCTAATTTTAATTTAGAACATAAGACTGTTTCTTTTTCTAATTTAGGAGAAGTATTAGCTGAAAGTATTACAAGCAGTATTTCTACAATTTTATTAATTGGTGGCTTTGTTGTTATTTTTTCTAGTGTAATTTCTATTTTAAAATCAAGCGGAATGTTAAATATCTTATCAACATGTTTTTCACCATTGTTCAATCTACTTAATATTGACACATCATTTATAAGCCCTTTTATTTGTGGTATTTTAGAAATTACAAATGGAATAAATAGTATTTCTCAAATAGCTTGTAAAAGACTTTCAATAAACATTATTTTCACAGCATTTTTACTAGGCTTTGGTGGTATTTCAGTACTTTTACAAGTTCTAAGTATTACTTCTAAAACAGATTTATCAATAAAACCATACATTTATGGGAAACTACTTCAAGGAATACTAGCTGCTATTTATACATATATTTTTATTAATGTTATACCATTTTTTAATTTTGATATATAGGAGATGATTTTCTTGGAAAGAGATTTTAATAATAATTTTAATCCTAATTTTATGGATTACAACCAAAATATGAATTCAGATATGAGTGATTTATATAGAGACCCAATGTTTAATCCAATAATGCAATATGAACAAGCTTTTTACTATTACAGATATCTTTGTATGCAAATGGACTATAAAATTAAATGTAAAGAATATGAAAAACTATGCAATAACGGTGCAAATCAAGATAATAGAAATAATAGAAGACCAGAATAACTTTACTTTTCTAAAAAATATTGTTATAATGCTTTTATGTTTTATAAACCCTATATTTTAGGAGGTTTTGACAAATGTCTAACCTAATGAAATCTATTCTTCAATCCTCACTATTAGGTGCTTTACTTATTTTTATTGCTTACTTAATAGAAGGAAAAATTTCTTTGCCTGAACTTTCATTAAGTATTGTCTCTGTATATGTACTATTTCTACCATACAGATACTATCGTCTTCAAAAAATAACAGTGATATGATTGAGAAAAATAAGATAAATATGTAAAGTTTAGAAAATAAGAAAAATGAAGAAAAACAAAAGGCACCCCGAACTTCGAGGTGCCTTTTGCTAATAGCTTGTGCAAAAAACTACTCAGAACTAATTTGAATTAGCTCAAGTTCAGTATTCTTAAGCTTAGCATACACGTCTGTCAAGTCAGCAGCAATTTCACACAAGCAAGAATAATCCGGATCTGAGTCTGCTACAAACTCATTTAACAAAGTAAGAAGCTCTTTTGCTTGCTTCTTTAACTTTAAGCTCTTATTCATAAGTTCATCAAGTCTTTCTTGCAGATTCTCAGCCATTTTAATCCCTCTCTCGAAAATAGTCTTTTTACAAAAGTTGTATATTAACTCGCTGAAAACGAGATTACAAAAATTTTACACCATTATTATAAAACTATTTACATAAATTTTCAATAAAACCTTCATTTTTTCTCATAAACTTAACACATAAACTTAACGCATCTTTACTTTTATGTAAAATAATAGTATAATATCTATATCATAAATTTCTAAGTTTGGAGGCTTAAAATTTCAAGACGGTTTTTGGATATTTTTTGCGTTTCGCTTCTGTTCAATATGATTATGATAATTACCATCCTTGCTCTAGAATTATCTGGAATTAACTTGATTAGAGATAGTGCTGGAACAATACTTCTTGTTGGTTTTGTTTCTGTTATTTCTTCATACATTATATTTAAGTTCTTTATAGTCCCTCTTTCGTATGACTTAGGATTTACAGATGCTAAAATTAAGTATACAAATACATTATCACATATCGTAAAAGATTTTCACAATAGGACTTTAGAGCTTTACTATGAAATACCTGATGCAGAAGTAAAATCTTTTGAAGATTACAAGAAATATCTGTATTTACTATCATATCGTAATAGTCGAAATGAACTTATTGAAGTACTTTTAAAAGCTTTTGAGGAAATAAATGATTTATCTTATATTGATATGTTGAACGAAACCAAAAACAAAATAACCTCACAAGAGCTTGCAAAATTGCAAGCTCTTTCTTATCTTAAAAAGAAATATGCTAATACTATAATTCCAAGTATTATTCTATAATATCCAAATACTTTAAAGTTATGTTTTTTAATATAATTCATTAAGAATTTAATAATTGCAACAGAAACCAAGAATGATACTAACATTCCAACTAACAATACAGCTAATTCTATTGCTGTAAATCCAAAACCAAATTTAACTAATTTTAATAAACTAGCACCAAGCATTGTAGGTATTGCTAAGTAAAATGTGAATTCAGCTGCATTCGGTCTAGAAAGACCTATCAATAATCCACCAATTATAGTTGCTCCTGAACGTGATGTTCCAGGAAAGATTGCTGCAATTAATTGAAATATTCCAATTAAAAACGCATCTTTATATGTAATATCTTTGCTTGTTTCTTTTAACTTTGCTCTTCTACTTTTGTTCCAGTTTTCTATTACAATAAATGCAATACCAAAAACAATTAAAGCAATTGCTATGCAAACTGGATTATAAAATAATGCTTCAAAAACCTCATCAAAAAGTAAACCTATTATTGCTGCTGGAATACAACCTACTAGTATCTTTCCCCATAAATTCATTATATCTTTATTAAAGTAAGATAAAATTCCAGTTTTCTTAATTGCTTTTTCTTTATTTCTAGTAAATGGCCATATTTTTTTGAAATATAAAAGTACAACTGCTAGAATGGCACCAAATTGTATAACAACCTGGAACATGCTCCAGAAATCTTCCGAAACCTGTTCAAATTTTATAAATTGTTCTGCTAAAATTAAATGTCCTGTACTACTAATTGGTAGCCATTCTGTAATTCCTTCTATAATTCCAAATATCACTGCTTTTAAAAGTTCTAAAAACATATTATTTCTTCCTTCCTTTGTTTATTTTTTATATACTTCTTTTAATATATTATAAATTGTATCTTTTATAAATTCTGCTGTTGTAACTGGTGCTACTTTTCCGAGGCAAAGCTAATGCCCATATTAATTTTAAATTTCTTTCTTTTACAGTTTTTTTATCTATTCCTCCAGGATTAGATGCAAGGTCTATTAGTAAGCAATCATCTTTTACATATTGCAACCTTTCTTTATTTAAAATCAAATGCGGAACTGTATTTATTATAATATCAAAATCTCCTAAATTTTCACCTAAGGTATTTATATTTGTTTCATTATGACCATAAGCTTTAATCCAAGCTAGATCTTCATCCTTTCTTGCAGCACATGTAACTTTAGCAGACAAACCTGCTAGTTTTCTAGCTAATACTTTTCCAATTCTTCCAAAACCTAATATTAACACTTTGCTTCCATGTATTATTTTATTTGTATTTGCTATTGCAATTTCAATTGCACCTTCCGCTGTTGAAATAGTATTTAATACCGCAAGCTCTTCCCTTTTCATAATATCTATAATTTCAACATATTCATCATTTGCCATACTATATACTTCTGGCATAATACTTCCTGCAATTAATATCTTAGCATTTAGGTAATGAATAAGTTCTCTTACAGATATTTCTTCGTTACTAAATGGCGCATTGATATTTATGCCATTACTTGAAAATGGTATTGGACCAATTACTACTTCTACATCTTCTGGAATAGCTTTACTTAGTTTTTCAGTAAATACAATATTTTTGTGTTCCTTTAATTCTTCTGCTTTTTCTAACCCAAAAGTATATACCATATTTCCTTCATCTGCAAGCATCTTAGCAAGTTTAATTATTCTTAAATCTCCACCAATTATTGCAAAATTTTCACTCATAAAATCCCTCCTTATGCTTATTATATTGAATTTTTGGAATTTTATGAGTATTTTTTAATCATGTCTTTCTTTTTGTTCCATTTCTTCTTGCTTTTCTTCTTTTTCTTCTTGTTTCTCTTTTCTATTTTTCTTTAATAAATTAATATCATTATAGCTTAAATGTCTTGTAATTTCAGACATTTCCTCTAAATGCTCTTTTGCTTTTATTTCTTTTTGGCTTAATTTTTTCTTTGTTTTTCTTTCATCTTCTTGCTCTCTATTTTCTAAATTAAAAGGAATTGAAATTCTTGCCATAATAGGTATAAAAATTGGATCTTTTTTTACTTTTTCTACAATTTTTTTGCTATCTATATCTATTGCTGTATTTATATACTTTATAGCTGTATCTTTATCATTTTTAATTAAAGCTATTTTTGATAATTCATAATAACTATCTGCTGAAAGCTCTTCTTCATTTACTGCTTCTAGGAACTTTCTTTGCGCTTCTTCTATGTCTTTGTAAATAAGTGCAATTTCAGCTAAATTATATTTTAAGCTATATGCCAAGCTATTGATTTCAGCTGCTTTTTCATAACATGTTTTTGCACTTTGAAAATCATTTAACAATGTATAAGCAATTCCTAAGTTATAATTTAAATCATAACTATATGGATTATATTTTAAAGCATCTTGATATACATTTACAGCTTCTTTGTACATTTCAGTATCTATTAAAATATCACCTAATAACATAGATGCTTCATATGTGTCTGGTTTTTTACTTAATAAATTAAATAGCATTTCAGCTGCTTCATCTTTTTTATCTAATCCATTTAATAACTCAGCCACCTTATAATAAGAATCATAATCTTGTTTATCTATATCAATTGCTTGTACATATTCATCAATTGCCTTTCTCATCCCGCCTTCTTTTTCATAAATTTCAGCAAGCATTTTATGTGCTTTATAACTATCCTTGTTTTTATCAAGTATGCTAAGTAAAGCATCTTTAGCCTTTTTATTATTATTAAACATAAGACTAATTTTAGCTTTAGTTAAATTAATTACTTCATATAAGTATATTCCTTGTTTTTCTAAAACAATAATTACTATTGGTACTAATACTGCTAATACATATTTTATAATCATGAAAAATACATTTAATTTTATATCAAATAAAACCTCTAGAAAATTAAGAGCTATTCCCATTGCTTCTAATACTAAAATAGCTACATAGCTAGTATCATTTCTTCTTATCATTCTAAAAAACATATATACAAATATTGCAAACGAAACAAATATAAATAGTAATTGTTCTATTAGCATATCAACTTCTCCTTTTACTTTTCACATTTTTATTTTATTTCATTTTTCATCATTTGTCTAGCTATTCATATATACTTTGATAAATTTCATAATTTCTTAATATTTTCCTTACATAATTGTTAGTTTCTTTGTAAGGTATATTTTCAATATCACTTCCATCTGCTTTTATTATATCTTTTGCAATCCAATTATCAACTGTTCCTATACCTGCATTATATGCAGCAACTGCAACTTCTTTATTCCCATATTTTTCTAGCAAAGTAGATAGATATTTTGTCCCTATGTTTATATTATTTTCTACATTAGCTACTTCTTCTTTAATCTTTTCATGGTCTATATCAATTCCGTATCTTGTTGCAATGTCATCTGCTGTATCTTCCATAATTTGCATTAAACCGATTGCATTTTTATGTGAAACAGCATTTTCATCAAAATTACTTTCTGCTTTTATAACTGCGAAAACCAAATTTTCATCAACATCATATTCTTTAGCATAATTTGAAACTATATCTTGATAAGTTTTAGGGTACATTATTCTTAGTATTTTATCTTTAAAAATAAAAACAAATACAATAATAAGTAAAATTATTGCAATAACAATAATTAGCTTTATATTTTTCAATTTTATTTTCTCTCCTTTGTTTGTACACTTTGAAAGATGTGTCCCAAATGCGAAAAAAAGGTGTAAAGAGGGACGTTTCCTTTGAACATATTTTTTTCGCTAAGGAAACGTCCCCAACGCGAAATTATTTACAGTCATACCAATTGTTTGCTTCTGAAATTTCGGCAATTAATGGTACTTTTAACTTAGCTGCTGTTTCCATACTATTTTTCACTATTTTTTGTATTTCTTCTTGCTCTTCTATTGGAGCTTCTATCATCATTTCATCATGTACTTGTAATACTATTTTTGATTTTAATCCCCTTTTTTCAATTTCTTTTAATACTTTTATCATGGCAATTTTCATAATGTCTGCTGCAGTTCCTTGTATTGGCGTATTCATGGCAGCTCTTGCTCCAAATTGCCTTACCATATAATTGTTTGATTTTAGTTCTGGTATATATCTTCTTCTATGGAATAGTGTTTCTACATATCCTTTTTCTTTTGCTTCTTCTTTTATATTATCCATAAATTTCTTTATTCCAGAATATTCACTTAAATATTCATCTATATATTTTTTTGCCTGCTTTCTTCCTATTCCTAATTGCTCTCCTAAACCATAATCACTTATTCCATAAACAATTCCAAAGTTTACTGCTTTTGCATTACTTCTTTGTTCTTTTGTTACTTCATCTATTGGAGTTTTAAATACTTTTGATGCTGCTTGTTTATGAATATCCTGGCCTTCTTTAAATGCTTCTATCATATGTTTGTCTTCTGATATTGATGCTAATACTCTTAATTCTATTTGTGAATAATCTGCATCTACATACACATATCCCTTTTCTGGCTTAAATACTCTTCTTACTCTTTTTCCTAGCTCAAATCTTGTTGGTATATTTTGAAGATTTGGTTCTGTTGAACTTATTCTTCCTGTTGCTGTTATTGTTTGATGGAAGAATGAGTGTATTCTATTTGTTTTTGGATTTATATATGGTTTTAATCCTTCTACATATGTTGAATTTAATTTTGTAAGTTGTCTATATTCTAATATTTGTTCTATTATTGGATCTTCTTTTTTTAGTTTTTCTAATACATCTACATCTGTTGAATAACCACTTTTTGTTTTCTTAATTACTGGTAATTTCATTTTTTCAAATAGGATTTCTCCCAATTGTTTTGTTGAATTTATGTTAAATTCTTCTCCTGCCATTTCATAGATTATTTTTGTTATTGTATCTAGTTTGTCTGTTAGTTCTTTTCCAAATGCTTCTAGTTCTTCCTTATCTACATACATACCATTCCATTGCATATTTGATAATACTTCTACTGTTGGCATATCTATTTGATTGAACAAGTCTAAACAATTTATTTCTTCTAGCTTTTTACAAGTTATTTCTTGTATTTTTCCTATTGCTAACGCATATATACAAGCTTCTTCTTTCTTTCTTTCTTCTAATTTCTTTTGTTCTTCAACATCACTATTTTCACTTTCAAATAGATTTATCTGCTTTGCCTTTCCTTTATTTTCTTCTTCTAGACCTAATATTTCATCTACATATAATTCTAAGTATTTTGCCATTAAGTCTTCTATTTTTAGTTTATTATCTGTTGGATTTAATATATATGATGCTATTGATATATCATAATCTATTCCTTTTAAGTTTATTCCGAGTTGTTTTAATAATATATATATTCTACTTAAGTCTATTCCTACCTTTTTTATTTCATTATTTTCTAATATTTCTTTTAAGCAATCGAGTCCACTATTTAATTCCATATAATAAACTTCATTTTTTTCTTTATTATAAATTGATATTCCTTTTATTTCTTCTTTTATTATTTTTTCTTTATCATCATTTTTTTCTGTTGAAAGGTAAAATATCATTTCTTTTGATTTTTTTATAAATTCAATTATTTCTTCTTTTGATTTTTCTGCTCTTTTGTATAACTCTTTATTGTCTTTGCCCTCTTTTTCTTCTTCAGCACTTTCTCCTCTTAGATTAAAACGTTCTATATAACGATTAAAGTTTAGTTCTTTAAATAACTTTAATACTTTTTCTTTATCCCATTCTTCTACTTTAAAGTCACTTA
Source organism: uncultured Clostridia bacterium (assembly GCA_944387535.1). GTDB lineage: Bacteria > Bacillota > Clostridia > TANB77 > CAG-508 > CAG-269. Next base: position 19,741 of record CALXFI010000025.1, read on the forward strand.
GGTCGTCTTTTATTGGTACATTTACATTTATTGTTCCTAATGTTCTTGAAAGTGTTGCTAAATCTTTATTTTCTATTATTTTTTCTCTTTGTTTTCCTTTTAAGTCATCTTCTCCTGCTTCTATTTTTTCATATAAATTATCAATTGTTCCATATTCTTTTATTAGTTTTAATGCTGTTTTTTCTCCTATTCCTGGCACTCCTGGTATATTATCTGAGGTGTCTCCTTGAAGACCTTTTACTTCTATTAATTGTTTAGGTTCTATTCCATACTTTTTTATTATTTTTTTTCTATTATATTCATCTGTTTCACTTTTTCCTGCTTTTGTATGTGGTATTCTTATTGTTACTTTATTGGTTGCAAGTTGAAATGTATCTCTGTCTCCTGATAAAATTATTACATCTAGTCCTTGTTTTTCTCCATAACAAGATAAAGTTCCTAATACATCATCTGCTTCATAGCCTTCCATTTCTACTATGTCTATATTCATTGCACGTAATATTTCTTTTATCATTGGCATTTGCTGGGCTAACTCATCTGGCATTCCTTTTCTATTTGCTTTATATCCTTCATACATTTTATGTCTTGCTGTTGGCGCTTTTAAGTCAAATGCTACTGCTATATATTTAGGTTTTACATCTTCTAACAACTTAAATAATATTGCTAAAAATCCATATACTGCATTTGTATATTTTCCATCTTTTGTTGTAAGCATTTTACTTCCCATTATTCCATAAAATGCTCTATTCATTATACTATTTCCATCTACTAATACAAATTTATTCAAAACGTTTTCCTCCTTAAAAATCTTTCTTATTATATCACAGATTTTTTTTATTTACTACAAACTTTTTTACTTTATTTTATTAAATTTTAAAATATAAATACAAGCCCTTAAGGAGTAGTCTCCTTAAGAGCTTAAGTTTAATCGTCCAAAATATCAGTGTAGAAACCTACAACTAATTTTGCGACATCTTCATAAGTAAGAAGTTCCTCCTCGAGAAGTTCAAGAAGTATACCTCTTCTATAAAGGACTACAATTGTAGTTGCCACAGTATCATATTCTTGTCTAGAATACAATTTTTTTAATCTCATTGCAATACCAAAGTAATTTAACTCTTCGAACTCTTGTGGCATATAATCAAAACTACCATTATCAATCTCATCATAATCAATTAGAAGGTCAAGTGAAACATTATTTAGAATATCCGCTAAATCTTCTTCGCTAGCATAACTTAGTGCTAAAGCCAGTCTCTTTTCACCAACGTAAGCAATAACATCTATTAACTCATCCTTTGGCCGCTCTTGGTCAGTAAACCACTTTCCAAGTTCTTCGTCTGTCATGCTTGCTAGTCTCCTAAGAAGAATAACATCTCCAATCTCTCTTTGATAGATATACATTGCTAAGTCATCTTTTTCCAAATAACTCTCGAGATAGTTTTTTGACATACTAGTCCTTTCTTCTACATAGAGCATTTCTCTACAACTTTTATATTATAGCAAAAATATAAATGTTTTTCAACTATAGCTAAAACTATATTTTTTGTTTTTTATTTTCTATTTCTTATTTATTTGTTATCTATTGTTTATTTCTCTTCTTTTTCTTTTGCTCCAAAACCTTTTCCAATCTTTCTAATTCTTTTTTAGTTTCTTCAATCTCTTCTTCTGTCTTCACAGTTGGCATAAACTCTTCTGCAAATCTATATTCATCTCTGTTTTTAATATACAATAATCCTATTATTGAAAAAACTACAGCTCCTATAAAATTTACAATTAAATCTTTCATAGTGTCGTTTATTCCAATATCTAAATATCCTCCATCAATTGTAATAGCTGATTTTTCTCCATTTAAAGTCCCATAAATTACTGTTTTTTCAATATCTTTTATAACCTCTTCTTGATTTTTTCCTTCTTTATTTAATAAAGTAGATGAAACAGTAGTTACTATTCTATCTTTTTGCATATCTGTATTAAAAGTTTTATCCATACCATATTCTATGAATTCCCAAAGAACTCCTACAGTCATGGAAAAACAAAACGCAACTAAAGCAACAAATGCTGGTGTTAGCATTTTATGGAATTTAGTGCTTCTATTTAATATATCTATCATTGAAAATCCTATAGCTGCACATAAGAATCCATTTATAGTATGTAAGATTGAATCCCAATACTTAAATATCCCATAGAAGTTTTGAACTTCACCTAATATTTCTGCTGAAAATATAAATAGAAATATTATTATTTCTAATGTATTTGGTAATTTTATATTTAGTTTTCTATCTATTATAATTGGTATTAAAAATAAAATAAGTGTTAACACACACATAAACACATTTTCATAATTACCTTTTATTAATTGTAAAACTAATGTTACTATTACCAAAAATCTCAATACAAAATATACTGTTGCTGTTGCTTTTTTATTTTTTCCAAATACAACTAATCTTTTCAATCGCCTCTCTCCTTTATAAGTCTTTTACATACCAAACATCACAAGCATAATGCTCTGTTTTAACCAAAGGCTCATCCAAACTCTTAAAACCATATTTTTTATAAAACTTATTTGCTGCTATCATATTACTTAATGTTTCTATATAACATCTTTTATAATATTTTTTAGCATAGTCTAAAGCTAAATCCATTAATTTATGTGATACTCCTGTTCCTCTTGCTTCCTTTAAACAATACATTTTTTGAAGCTCACAAATATCATCTGTTCCTTCTAACTTTCCTATTCCACATCCACCTACAACTTTTCCTTCTTCATCTTCTACGACCCAATATTTATAGCCTTCTTTGTTATAAACTTCAGAAAATCTTCCTAAATCCGGGTCAGACCAAGCTAACCCTTCATGATTTCCTCCAAATTCTATTAAACATGTTCTTATTATATTTTCTACTTGTTTATTATCTCTTTTTTCTATTTCTCTTATTTTATATTTCATTTATTGTTTTTCTCCTATTCTATTGTAAACTCTGCATATATATAATTTGTTCCATTGCCATATACTTCTTTTACTAATCTATATTCTCCCGCCTGTAATTCTCCATATAAGTCTTTCCAGTTTTCGTCAATTTCTATTGTGCCATCTTCTTTTGGAATATATGCTATATCAGTAAATGCAAAATTTTCATTTATTTGCTCTAACTCTTTCCAGTCTCCATTTTCTTTTCTATCTATTCTAAACCATTGTCCATAGCCATATTTTTCCTCATTTTTGTCTTCTATCACAATAGTTGCAGACGTTTTTGTTAATGTTCCTTCTTTTATTTTCATTGTTACATTATTAATATTCCTACTATCTTCATCTATTTGATTTACATTACTATTTGTAGCATAGTTTTCTGTAGCTTCATTTACAACAGCATTTTCATTTGAAGTTGTAGTATTATTTTGTTCTTCTTCATGTCTACTATTAGTAAAAAATTCAATTCCACAAATTATCAAAATCAAAACTATTGTTAAAATTATTACTACATATACCTTTTTCATAGACATTTCCCCCTCGTATAATATGTTTATAAGGTTTATTTAATATGAATTTTATAAACATATTTTATATTTTTTATAACCTTTC